>JAQFVO010001114.1 GCA_027942505.1 Endozoicomonas sp.
CACAAAGGAAAAGAAAAGCTCTTCTTTGTGCTCTTCGTGTCCTTCGTGGTTCCCTTCTTTTCAGGGCTTTTGCGACACCCTCCCCGCTGCCGCCAACACCGCGCTCGCTTTTACGGGTAAGCGGGCGGCGGGAAGCGTTCCGGAATTCACTCCCGGTCCACCAAAACCTTCAGCAACCCCTTAATCTCAGACAACTCCCCTTCAACGCGGGTCAGCCGATCTTCCACCCCGTTCAGGAGCCCGGAAACGTTATCCAGCTTTCCTTCGACTCCGGTCAGGCGCCCTTCGAAGTCGCTCAGATACCCATCGTTCTGGCTCTGCCACTGCTCCATGCTATCGATGCGCTGAAAGAGGGCCTTCATCAGCTCCTCAACATTGATCAGCCGCTCATTCATGCCGCTGCTTTGGCGAGTGAGCTCAAAGACCGTCTGTCGAATGGTGACAATATCTTCACCCATCTCGGTCAGCTTGGCATTTTCCTTTGCCGCTGCCCGCGCCTTGGGTTCATTGATACCGAGCTCAATCAGACACTCGTACAGGTCTTCGTTTAACATCAATTCACTCCCGCTATCCCACGCTTTCTGAATCATAGAATTCTTAATTGCTGATACGACTGGATAAACATGACTAGCTCACTGTTGTCTATCGGTATGATATAAAGTAGAGGTGGTTTAAATACCTTGCCACGATAATCAGCTATTGGCGCGAAGCCTTGGTATCTGGCGCTTGCCGCGTTTTTTGTCCGAAGCTGCTTGCCGGGAAGTCAGGTTTACCAATGCCTGATAAAATCATCCCGCGATAGATTTCTTTGCTATTAATACCCATGAAAATTGTTAACCTGAAAACCCGCCCTACTGTCATCAACGCTCTGGCCCGATGTCACTTTCTTGAGTGGGGAGATCTCTATCCGGGCAGCACTGAAAAGGAGTTTCGAATGGATTTGCAGGCGTCTGTGCACAGCGACAGAGTTCCGCAAACCTGGGTTCTGGTGGACAACGAGCAACTCTGTGGATCAGTCAGCATTCTCGAACAGGACTTACCCAGCCACCCGGAGCTGTCCCCCTGGCTGGCCAACGTTTTTGTTGCCGCTCCGTTCAGAGGCCGGGGCCACGGGCAACAGCTTGTGCAGGTAGCCATATGTTTTGCCCGCCAACAGAGACTGGGAACACTGTTTCTGTACACACCAGACCAGACTGCTTTTTATCAGAAGCTGGGCTGGGACGTCGTGCAAGAAGAGGTGTACCAGGGCCGGAAAATAGTTCTTATGAGTGGCGCTAACTTTTCTACCAACACGTTGTGGGGCGGCTTCCCCACAAGCTGATCATGCGGGCAAAAAGGTTGCTTCGACAAGGATTTCATCATGACGTCCAAGGCGATATAGCGGCTGATCAGGTGCCACAGGGTAATCAAGGACCCCTTTTCTGAAAAACTCTTTAATTTCCGACTCACCTTTGCCACGGCCGCAAACTATACCCTTTTCTGGATTGTCGAAGTATATGGGTATAAAACAACTAAGATGCCGAAGCGTTTTCGGATTATAATCCAACAACGTGACACATACATTCCCTTCCAGAGGCCAGTTACGGAATTGCGGATTTTTCCCCCGAAGCTCTACCTGAGCTGTAACGTAGGATTGAAAACCGTAACTATCTGTATCCAATTTCACACCTATCTCGCAGCCGTCTTTTGCCGTCACGAAGGCAGGGCTGGAAAATCTATTTTCACTCGTACTATACGAACCGGCGAGAGAGGCGAATCTTTGCACTGGCCAGTGTAGTAACCCCACGCTACACGGTGTAAGCTCGAGACCCGGGCCAATGAGTTCGGCAGCAGATGTGTCACGAACCGTAATCTCAACCCGACAATTACCTTCGAAATTGAAGTAGTTGGGTTCCCTGGAACGGATTTTTCTGGCCAGAGCAGATTCGGCACAAAACTTCCGAAAGCCAACGGCAAGACAGGGTTCGTTGACTGGTTTTTCTTTGCACCTTGCCGGCCCCCTCGGAAAGTGAATTTCACAGCGCAAATCATCTTTTTTCGAACCATTGATTTCTTTAAGGGTAAAGATGACGCTTTTTGTGCACGGCCACGATCTTGCCTCAACAAGCCGGCAGAACAGGCTGATGCTGTCGTATCGAATGCCTTTACTAATTGAGAACAATGCTTTGATACCGCCAAGCTCGAACTCTTGCAGGGTTCCTGCGGCGTTGGCCCCGAAAATATCCTCCTCAGAGATGATAACCGTTTTAGTGTGAACGCCTGAAAAAGCGTTCTCCCGAACCTGCTCAACGGCCTTTGCCGGCGGTTGATTTTGGGGTGACTTAGATCTTCTTGTTGATGCCTCAGGGACCTGACGCTCAGTGTGCGACGTTTGCGACGCTTGTAGCTCACAAAGGAGCATTTTATTGATTTGTTCCAAACTCTGGATCTGTCTGGTGCTGTCAAGGAGATCATTCTCAAGCTTTGTGACCCGCGGATCCTTTTCAGCAGCTTTGGTCTTGACCTGATTGTTTGCCTCGGTCAAGGCATCGATTTTCCTGTCGCGCAGCGCAAGGTCACTTCGTAATTGAGTGATGGTTTGTAGATTTTCAGCGGTCTCAGTCGTAAGCCCTTCGTTTACCTCGGTCAGCCCATCAATTACGCTTTTCATGTGCTCTACTGCAGCCAGTAAAAACTGGCCTCTGCCCAACTCGCAGCTGGCAACGTGTTTTTCTCTGAAATTAACATAAGTGCCTCTCCATTGGCATCCACCATGTTTGCAGGAGACCACTTCCTCCCTGATCTCCCTCTTAAGAAATTGGTCGGCAAACCTTGGCTGGGTACTATTGATCATTGCACTACAGGGATCGCGGGAAGTGCCCGAGCACTGAAATTGCCCTTGCTTGATAAATGTTTTTTCCAGGCAGTGCTTACACACGATGTGCCCACACACAAGCTGTTCAGGCTCATCCACAATGTGCGGGTTATCTCCACTTAGAGCACACTCGTACTTTTGTTGTTTCTCTTCCTTTACGATCAGACCGACCGAGTATTGCAACGGCAAGGATGCGATAAATTCCATGATTGCGTTCCTGCAAGATTGTTAAAGTAATGCACTTTCTGGTAAGTGGCTGGAGGAAAAAAGACCAGCATGAGAAACTGCATACCGAAGTTTGCTACGGCTTTAAACCATCAACGTTAACTGTTTATCAACCGCCTGTTACGTTAGTACCTGTTCAGGCCAATAAGTTCCCCTGCGTGACAATTTTTTCCTTTTCCCACTCTGAATCACCGTAGATACCCTGACGCTCAAACCGGGTTGGTTTTTTTCTGAATAACTTCAAAGCGACTGTGCTAACATGCCCGCCGGACCAAAATTAGCCGTTGTAAGTTGCGGTTAATCCCTTAAAATTTGCACTCAACAATGACACAACTCCACACTCTCAGAGCATTTGTCTGCATGAGCAAAAGAATGATTTCTCCCCGCCGCTGGCTGGGAGCTTTGACCATGGCTGGTCTGGTAATGGCAGGCCAGGCCGGTGCTTTTGGTCAGATCCCCTCACCTCCGGAAGTAGCCCTGAAAAGTTATATCCTGGTTGATGCCGCCAGTGGCGAGGTGCTGGCCTCACAGAACCCCGATGAACCCATGCACCCCGCCAGTTTGACCAAAATGATGACCGCCTACCTGGCGGAGATGGAACTGGCTGCCGGCAATATCAAGCTGGACGACAAGGTTCTGGTCAGTGAAAAAGCCTGGAGCCTGGGCGGCTCGACCATGTTCATCGAGGTGGGTGAACGGGTATCAGTAGAGGACCTGCTTAAAGGCATTATTATTATTTCGGGCAACGACGCCAGCGTGGCCCTGGCCGAGTACATCGCCGGCAGCGAGGATGCATTTGCTCAACTGATGACCAGCACTGCGCAACGTCTGGGTATGAATAATACTCAGTTCCAGAACGCTTCTGGCTGGCCGGTGGCTGACCATTACTCTACAGCGCGAGACCTGGCTACCCTGAGCAAGCACATCGTCGAAGATTTCCCGGAACAGTACGGCCTTTATGCCGAGAAGTACTTCCAGTACGGCGTTGATAAAAAAACCGGCAAGCCCCTGCGCCGTCAGGCTAACCGTAACCGTCTGTTGTGGACCAATCCCCATGTGGATGGCCTGAAGACTGGTCATATCGAAGATACCGGTTACCACCTGGCGGTGACCTCCAAGCGCGATGGTCGCCGTCTGATTGTCGTGTTGCTTGGCTCTTCCGGTGAGAAACAGAGGGCTGACGATGCCCAGAAACTGATGACCTACGGCTTTCGCTTCTTTGAAAACGTGGACGTAAAGAAGGCTGGCGAGCCACTGCAAACGGTTAAGGTCTGGAAAGGTGAGATCAACAACATTCCCGTCGGTATAACTGAGGACCTGATTGTCACCGTACCTCGCGGCACCGGCAAGAACCTGACCGCATCGCTGGTCATTGATCCAAAGCTTGAAGCCCCCATTGCCCGGGGACAAACCGTTGGTACTGTCAAAGTTATGCTTGACGACGAGGTTGTGCGCGAAGTGCCACTGACAGCCATGCAAAGCGTTGAGCCTGGCAGTTTCTTAAAGCGTCTTTGGGATAGTATTGTGCTGTTTTTCACCGGGCTCCTGGCCTGAGCCTCACCGCACAGACCAAGTTTCTCAGGCAACGAAGCCACGACCGGACAATGAGAAAAAAGTGCGGTATCCAACGCCGGATCTTGGTATCTTTGCAAAGTTCTGAACGTGATGTTGGTGTAAACAGATGAAAGATCAGGCCCCGAAGATTGAGTTCCCCTGTGACTATCCCATCCGGATCGTGGGGCACTCTGCCCCCGACTATAAGGACTTTGTGGTAAGAGTTGTCACCAACCACGCGCCGGACTTTGATGGCCAGGTCAAAATGAAAACAAGCAGTAACGGCAAGTACATGTCAGCTACCGTTGTCATCCATGCCACCGGCGAACCGCAGCTCAGGGGGCTGTTTGACGAGTTCAAGGCCAGCGGCCGAATCCATATGGTGCTGTAATGCCTGACTCTCTCACCACCCGGCTGAGGGTTCGCTATCTTGGCCGCAGGGACTACGAGCCCGTATGGCAGGCCATGAAAGCATTCACCGACCAGCGCGGCAGCGAAACAGTTGATGAGCTGTGGGTGGTTGAGCACAACCCGGTATTTACCCTCGGGCAGGCAGGTGAGCGCAAGCACCTGCTGCACCCCGGTGATATCCCGGTCATCCCGGTGGATCGCGGTGGTCAGGTCACCTACCATGGCCCCGGGCAGCTGGTGATCTATCTGCTCGTGGATGTTCGCCGTAAACGCTATGGCCCCCGGGTGGTGGTGTCGGCCCTGGAACAGGCGGTTATCCATCTGCTTGATGGTTTTGGCATCAGCGCTGGCAACAAGCCAGAGGCGCCTGGCGTCTATGTTGACGGTGCAAAGATCGCTTCGTTAGGCCTCCGTTTTCGTAGAATGTGTTCCTACCACGGACTCAGTCTCAATGTGGATATGGACCTGGAGCCGTTCGGACGCATTAACCCCTGTGGTTATCCAGGACTTGAAGTGACAGACATGGCCACACTGCTGGGGCAGGTTGATACTGAAAACGTCTGCCAGCGTTTGCTGGTGTGTCTGCAAAAAGCATTACATTACCCGGAGATAATCAACGGATGAAACCGGAACAGATTATTCCTACCGTACAAATAGAAGATACTGCCAAGGTCGAGAGCGGCAGCAAGTTCGTTAACGACAAGGGGATTACTGCCATCAAAAATGGCATCAAAGCCAGTGCCAACCGCCAACAGCCGGTGCAGCGCAAACCGTCCTGGCTGAGAGTCAAAGCCAGTCATGGCGAGCGTTATAAAGAGGTGAAAAACACCGTTCATACCCATAAGCTCAGCACCGTTTGCGAGGAGGCCATGTGCCCCAACATCAACGAGTGCTGGAGTTCCGGTACAGCAACCATCATGCTGATGGGCGACACCTGTACCCGCGCCTGCCGGTTTTGTGCCGTGAATACCGGCAACCCCAAAGGCTGGCTGGATCAGGATGAGCCGGAGCACACCGCGCATTCGGTAAAGCTGATGAACCTCAAGTACCTGGTACTGACCTCCGTCAACCGTGACGACTTGCCCGATGGCGGCGCCGGACACTACGCGGCGGTGATCCGCCGGGTTAAGGAAGTGAATCCGGACACCGATGTGGAGGCCCTGACACCAGACTTCCTCGGCGTCCACCGGGATATTGAAACCGTTGTTGACAGCGGCATTGCCGTTTTTGCCCAGAACGTCGAGACCGTGCGCCGCCTGACCCATCCGGTGCGTGACCCCAGGGCCAGTTATGAGCAGACGCTGGCAGTATTGGCCCACGCCAAACAGCACCGTCCTGACGTACTCACCAAAACCAGCCTGATGCTTGGACTTGGCGAGACAGATGAAGAGATTCTGGAAACTCTGGACGATTTGCGCGCCTGCAACGTCGATATTGTGACCTTTGGCCAGTACCTGCAACCGACACTGAATCACCTGCCCATCAGCCGTTTTGTCACGCCGGATGAGTTTGCCAGGTACCGCCAGTGGGGTCTGGAGAAAGGCTTTCTGGAAGTCGTTTCCGGGGCTTTGGTGCGTTCAAGCTATCGTGCTGAGCAAGTGCTGCAAAAGAATAATGTGGGGTTGTAAGAGACGATAGCTGCTCAAAACCCGGAAAAACTACTAACCCGGCAAATGCCCGATTACTCTGCATTTGCCTTCCGGCTGAGCCAAAAACCACTTCGTCAGGCGTAAACAAAAAACTACGAATTACTGATAGGGCTGACATGGTCAGCTGGCTTAAGATAAGTGACTTGAGACATCTGTCACTGCTGGTAGACATCCAGCGGCCCAGAACAATAACAACACTCCGGCCCGTAGGCAATCTCCGGCAGGGACCCGACCTAAGTACCATTTGACACTATGTTTATCGAAAAATATTGTACTTCTCTGGCAGACAGCCGATTCTCCTTCACCCGCGAGCAGGCCAGCCTGTTTGCCAAGCGTGTTGCCAATGATTTTAACCCCCTGCACGACGTGGATAACTCGCGTTTTTGTGTGCCCGGGGATCTGCTGTTTGCCAAAATCCTGCTCAGTGAAGGGTTGTACGCCGATATGCGTGTCACATTCAATGACATGGTCAGCAACGGTGTTGAACTGGAAATATGTGCCAATGATGACGGCCACAAAAGTATTTGTGACTTGTCCGGCAATATGTACATGGACATCCAATACAGCGGCGCCCGCAACCATGACACGGCCATGATTGAGCAGCTGGTACGCAGTTATGTCGCCTTCTCAGGTGACAACTTCCCCAATGTCTTTGTCCCGCTGATGGAATCCAGGGGAGTGATGATCAACACCGTCAAGCCACTGGTTATATACGACAGTATGACTTTAAAAATGGCACGGGTAGATCTGCAACATCCTCGCCTTGAAGCCGCAGGAGCAACACTGGATATCAATGGCAAGCGAGGCAAGGTCACGCTTAAGTTTACTTACTACGATCAGGGGCAAGTGGTGGGTACGGGGGAGAAAACCATGATTGTTTCTGGACTGCGCCCTTACGACCAGCAGGCCATTGATGCCCTGATTGCCGAGCACCAGGCCCGGCAACAGCGTTTTGCCAGTTAGACGGCCAGATCGCTCATCGGCGGCAACCCCCCCAGGTGCAGCACAAGGCTGAGCAATTGATCCCAGGTATTGTCACGGTCTAGCCCCTTGATAGAGCGGTCAATCTTACCTGCGTCGTGCAACATCTGCCGCAGGCTGCGTTCGCTGTTGCGCTGCAACGCTTTATTCAGCAACGCT
>JAQFVO010001173.1 GCA_027942505.1 Endozoicomonas sp.
ATGCCCACCCTGTATTACCACGAGCTGGACCGGGCACAGACTGAGGCAATAATAAGGCCCAAACTCCCGCCCTGGCCTCGGGCATCCCGACAAGTGGCCTGTGATCGCCTGCTGACTTTGTTTCGTCATTTCAAGGAGATAGTGGCTCTGACCACTATCCGCGATCTCAACGATGTGCTGGCCACTATGGACCAGATTTTGCGTTATCACGCCACACCGCTGCTGTTATCAGAGGAGCAGATCAATGCCCTGGTCTATCGAGCTTTTATGGACAGTCTGGCCGGTGCCGTTTTGCCCGGGCCAGAGTTGCACCGACTCCGCTGCTGGTACCATGGGCAGTTTGTCCAGGACACGTCGGTACTGGCGGGTGTTGATCATGCGTTTGCCACTTTTCTGACCCAGTTGCAGGCACAGAACCCGGATGCCAGTTTTACCTCATCAGGCGTGCGGCAACTGGTTTATCGCTACTGGCAGAGCCTGGACAAGGGCAACGCTGGTCGCAGTGCCACGTTGGTGGAGGGGCCGTCGGGCTGGGGCAAGGATTTTGTGCTCAATCGTACCATCCGGCTGTGGCAACAGTTGCAAGGCAGTGAGCGGCCTTTTATTCATATCAACGCCAACCCAAACCGTTGGACTACGCTGGTGGCGAGCGTCCATCGGGCGATGGCCGAGGGGCTGGTGATTGCCATCAGTGAACTCAACCTTATCGGCAGTGCTGATCTGGAAGAACTGCTCAACCTTGCCCTGACCCGTCAGACTGTGTCCGGGTTTCATCTGTTTGCCACTATTAACCCGAGCTCCTTTGTTGGGCGGGAAGTACTCAGTCCGGCCCTGAAAAGTCGCTGTACACAGATGCGTCTGCCTCCGCCCTCACTTGATGAACTGATGGTCATGGTGCAGGCACTTACCACTGCCTCGCCGGCACTGTGTCATTGGCTGGCACCTCATTTTCACCAGCTGTCAGTAGCTCTCAATAAAGAGCGCAGCCCAGTCCATCTGGCGCTGGACGATCTGCTCAGCAGTGCCAGACACCTGACCGGCTATCCGCCCGAACAGTGGCATGATGCCTTTAAACAGCACCTTGTACTGGCATTTCGTTCCCTGAAAGCCCCATTGTCGACCGAGGCTGTCAAGGATTTGTGTCAGTACCAGACAGACCGGCAGTGCCAGCTGGAAAGCGTTGCCAATAGTGTGTCAGGGCTGGCGGCGCCGGTGACGATACGGTTTGGTCTTGTCAACGATTTCAGTGATGAACGTATTGTTACTGTTGTACCTGAAATGACGCCGGCGCACTTGGTTGCTCAGCTTGAAGCCCGGGTCAGGCGACGCACTTTGCAACCAGAAAAATGGCAAATCTGGGGAAGCCCGGTCTCTTTTGGCAATATTACTGTCCCACTGCACAAGAAGTTGACCTGCTTTTTTCCTGCCAACCTGTTCGATGTCGGAGAGTACCGACTGACGCTCTTCGAGACTCAGTTTGATGGAGAGTTGCTTATCGGTCACATACCGTGCTCACAGGGGCCACTGATACCGCTGTTTGCCATGGATGATTGGCGCACAGAGATCAGAGAGGATGAACTGCCCGGCAGGGTCGAGCTTCTCCTGTCCAGACAGTGGCAAAGCCTGCCGGGACTGACGCCTGAGGATCGGCTGCGGGCTATCCAGGTTTCACCACCCGTGGCTGTTGACCTGGCCCGCAACCAGAGAACCGGGCAGCTGTTGATCCGTCAGCGCCATGATGGCAGGCCAGAAAGCGTGGTGGTGGATTTTATCATTGCCCCCCAGATGAAGTACTTTACCAAACCGGATGGGGTACGCAGCCCGGTAACCTGTGAACATCTGTGTACACCACCACTACAGATGCTGTTTGATGAGTATGTCTTTTATCCCTCAGGCCCCTGTTGTCAGGCATTCAAAGAGCTACAGACAATCAACCGGGTCACCCCTTTATCCCGTCGGCTGCTCCAGCTGAACAAGTGGCTCGATACCTTTGGGGACTCTTACAACATCACGGGAGAGGGGCAGCAGCTGCTGCTCGACATGCTCAGCAAAAAACAGGGGGTTTGTCGACACAAGGCGATGATTTTTCAGTTATTTTGCCATTACTGGGAGATACCGGCACGAGGGGTG
>JAQFVO010001179.1 GCA_027942505.1 Endozoicomonas sp.
CCTGAAGAGTTTTTGCCATCTGCACACCGGCGTTAAGATCTCCGGTAGACCAGAACTTGTCTTTGGTCTCACCGTGACGCTATAGACATTATTGACCAGGTAAATGCCGGTGGGCCCCAAACCGGCTAACACTGCTTTTGCCTGGTCAACAAACGGGGATGGCCGTTGTTTGTGCTGTGCAGAAAACTCTGGCCATTGCCTGGCGTGACTCAGCAGATTTTTTTTCTTCGGGTGAGTTGAGGGCCATTCACAGGCAACACCGACGGGATGTATTGCTTCCAGCTGGCGGGGTACCTGTGGCCTGCGCGGCTCTGCCAATTCCTTTCGAGCCCTGGCCAGCAGTGACTGGCACTGTGCATCGTTGCTGAACAACGTGCTATACGGATCGATCAGGGTCAAATTTCTCCGAATAGAGGCATTGAATAACAACCATTTAGCACACTCAACGTGTCCGGATTGCAAGGCAGCATGTAGTGGCGTCTTGCCACGATGTTCAGCCTCAAGAATAGTGTTCATGTCGCGTCGCGTGATCTGTTTCAGTATCTGCAAGTGGCCAAACGCCGCTGCCAGGTGAACCGCATTGGAAGAGAAATTATTTTTTATGCCCAGAATCTGATCGCTGGAATTTAATAAGACCTCAACAACCGCTTTATGCCCCCTGCCCGCAGCCAAATGCAATGCAGTGTTGCCCTTTTCATCCTGTGCCAGGAGATCTTCAGGTTCAGCCCGGGAAATAAGGACATTTAATATCTCTGTTTTGCCCGTTCCCGCAGCGTGATGAATGGCATTCTGGCCAGCTTCATCCGTCAGTTTTATGATATCCGGACAGGTTTCCAGGATATATTCGATGCAATCCATATGCTCCATATGGATGGCAATTTGTAATGGCCTGAGACCGTTGCCTCCGGACAGAGCTAAAATGTGTGGGTAATATTGGTCGACCATCCGTTGTAGCACCTTCGGATTTCCAGATCGGGCAGCCCAATGGATCGGATTATTTCCCCACTCATCGTCGTCAAACAAACCGTTGTTACTAAAAGTCAGTAACAATTGCACACACTCCAGGTGCCCCCCGTAAGCTGCATGATGCATGGCAAGAAACCCATGACTGCCTCTTTGTGTCAGTGCTATCGAACCATACTGATCGATCAACCAGTGTAACAGTCTGGTGTGCCCCTTTTTGGCAGCCAGGTGGACCAGGTTGTTTTGCTTCTTGTCTCTCAGATCAAACCATTGTTGTTTATCGCCAACACTGAGCAAAAACTGCACGGACTGGATCAGTCCATGTGCGGTGGCGTAATGCAGTGGATTGCCCTTCTGAGCTGTTATGCCCTTTTCTCCAGACGCGGCAAAACGCTTTTTCAGGCCTGCCAGATATGCCTCATCAGCATTGCAAAGCGTGCTGGACAGGTTAACCCGGGGCTTATCAACCACCCCCAAAACACGATTTACTGTTGTGTCTGCCCCACCATTGCCGGGGCCCCTTTCGACGAGACCGCTGTTGCAAGGCATGGTTTGATCATTGCCAGCACTGAGCCTCTCGACCATTCTGGTACGATGGGATGCCTTGTTATCCAGAGACTGCGGGTGAGTTGGCACTGTTGATGATTCAAAGGATGGTGATTGACCGGGTCCTTCTATGTCCATGAGTAAACCTTCTGTATCAGAGATTGAATCGGTTCGCCTGTAAAATGCTGATGATAAGGCAGATACTCTGGCTCTCAGGATCGTACATTAAACATCTGATCGTTGCTTGTTAAAGGCTCAACCATAAAAGGGCAAGGGTAGCGGACTGGTTGAAAAGGGTGTTCAGCCTGATTAATGTCGTCTAATTGAACAAAAGCAACTATACTGGCCGTTGGATCTTTCTAACAAAAACTAAAAGAAACAAAAGCATAAAGTCTAATTTTCCTATCAAAGTTGAGTAAAGTTTTTGGCAGAGAAAGGGAGATTTGAGCAATAGAATCAGTCGCAGATTGCAACCACGTATTTAAGCAATCAAAGTGTCGCTAGTAACTGAGGGAGTCTGTAGATGAAGATGGACTCAAAAAC
>JAQFVO010001213.1 GCA_027942505.1 Endozoicomonas sp.
CAACCTGGGCCCCAGCGTCCAGCAGGTCAGCAGCCAGCTCCAGGTGGCCCTCCTGGGCGGCGATGTACAGCAAAGAAACCTCATTACCACTGACGCCACTCAGAAAACGCTGGTTAGCAATTTCAGGGTTCGATACCAACAACTGAGCGATAAAATCACGCTGCCCCAGCCGGACAGACCTGAGTATTGCCGACTCAACGAACGGATTAGTCTCTTTGTCATCATCGAATAGAGATGAACTTTCACGAACCAGTGGTACTGCGATACTGTGGCACACTGCACAGGTTCGCTCGCCAATGTCCCTGGTTTTCAGCCGTTCGGTGATGCAATACTCGTGATAACGATGATTGCAGGGCGTAACAAGCACCTCGTTTTGTTGGAAATATCCCGCGTGACAAATCGAGCAGCAACCCAATTCGCCAATAGCGTCAAGACAAGGATCAGAGGAACAAAAAGCAGGATTAATCATAACTGGAAACCGTAATAAAAATTAATCTGATGCTAATAGACAAGAAAGACATCAAAAAGATCCTGAATCATTGGCCAAAAATTTCCGTGAGCTGTCTGAGCGGGATCGGCAGGTGATTATCGTTCAAGGGCCTTAGGAGTTGTCTTTAAATAATTTCCACATTTCGGGACGCTGCCCGCTACCCGCAAAGGCCAAACCGGTTGTGCTTTTGCGGGCAGCGGGCAGCGCCCCTGGAAATGTGCTGTTTCGGGCTGGCGGTAATGTCTTATCCTCTCCTGTTGCGCCGCCAATTAATCAGTAGTTGAGCAATATCGTCATGATGATTTTGTCTTGCCGCCTCAATTGCCGAATGTTTTATCCGTGGGCCGAATATTCGCCATTTTTTCTCAGGATCAGCCCCTGCGACCAGCAGATCAGCAACCAGCTCCCGGTGGCCGTTCTGGGCGGCGATGCACAGGGGGGTGATGCCATCCTTTCGCGCTGCATTAACCCGGGCCCCGGCGGCCAGCAGAATATCAGCCAGCTCTCGGTGACCGTTCTGGGCGGCGATGAAAAGGGGAGTGGCGCCATTCTTGCGCGGGGCGTTAACCAGGGCCCCGGCAGCCAGCAGGTCAGCAGCCAGCTCCCAGTGGCCCTCCTGGGCGGCGATGTACAGCAAAGAAACCTTATCACCACTGAAGGAACTCAGAAAACGCTGGTTGGCAATTTCAGGGTTCGATACCAACAACTGAGCGATAACATCACGCTGCCCCAGCC
>JAQFVO010001228.1 GCA_027942505.1 Endozoicomonas sp.
CAGTGGATCAGGAGATTTGCCACCGTACTGGCCGGGAAAACAGACTTTTTGGCATTTCCGACACTGTTATCATGCCACCGTGGTCGTAAGGACAGGCTGAAATCGTTTTGGCCAGGAATAAACTGATTTTCCCGTTAGCAAAAATGATTTCAGAAATGCGTGTTGCCAATGGGCTGAGATTTTTCCACGACTTGCCAATTTCGTTGCCAGATTGGCCGGAATATATTTCTGGAATTATTGGCATTATTGCTGATCATCGTGGTCAAATCTTAAGCTGGATTCGTTTTCAGCGAATGGTGAGCTGTTTGTCCCGTTAATGAAAATGGTTTCAGGAGTTGCATGTGTCCCCAATGAAGCTGATAAATCACTCACAAAGCCATGCCGAACACTCTATTGCCAGCAACGGTGCTCAACGTTATGGTTCCGCCTGTTTCACTGGCTCCACTGTGTCCGGGCAGGTAACAAGTATACCTGTGCAGGTGAGATTTCTCCCGGTTTGGAAACCGGCTGAACCAGGTACCCAGTTGTTTTTTGATAGGGCCCGTTGTGTGGAACTGGTTGAGTTGCCGCCTGAGCATAAAACAAGTAATCGGTTGATGTCCCGTTTTCGTTTATCGGCTCCTTGCTGTGAGGTTGGTCAACAGCCTGACCTGACCGTGGATAATGAATTACAAGACCATAATTTATCAGTAACTTCAACTTCTACTTGTCAGGAAGTCAGAGACGTGGACAAAGATGGTAAAAGTAAGTGTTCAACAACCAAGCGTACCAGTGACAGGTGGAAAAAGTGTCGAAGAAACAGGACAGAGCGAAAACGTGTTGCGCTGATGGAGTCTGCGTTTGAAATGCTCAGAGGTCGAATTCCCCCAGACTATTTTCCGTGCCAGAAGAGAAGGCTCAGTCAATTGCAGATATTGACTCTGGCGACGAGATATATCAGGGACCTGACCGATGTGCTGGCGCAAGAGGGAGTTCCTGTCCGGGAAAACCACGAGTCCGGCTGGTGTGAGCCAGCATTGCCAGAGTGGAATGCTGGTATAGCACTTCCCTGCACTGAGGGGACTGTCCTTAAATAACTGCCACTGCCAGCTACCTGAAAACCTGGACAACTTGTGCTTTTGCGGGCAACGGAACTCTGCCTGCCTTTAGAGCCAGCACAGCGTTGGTCCCTGTGCTGACCGGATGCGATTAGCCAAAGTTGCCGGCAATATAGTCCCGGGTCTTCTGATGACTGGCGTTATGGAAGATTTTATCCGTTGGGCCAAACTCCATCAGCTCACCGAGGTACATAAAGCCGGTGTAATCAGAGATACGCATGGCCTGCTGCATATTGTGGGTAACAATGACGATGGTGTACTTCTCCCGCAGCTCGGTGATCAGCTCCTCAATGGCTGCGGTAGCCAGCGGGTCCAGGGCTGAGGTTGGCTCATCCATCAGGATGACTTCCGGCTTCAGGGCAATGGTTCGGGCGATGCACAGACGCTGCTGCTGACCACCGGAGAGGCCACTGGCATCGGCATTAAGTTTGTCTTTCACCTCTTTCCACAGATGGGCGCGTTTCAGGGCTTTTTTCGCTCTTACCGCCATCTGTGGTGCTGACAGCTTGCCCTGCATTTTCAGGCCAAAGGTTATATTGTCGTAGATCGACATGGGGAATGGGGTGGGTTTTTGGAATACCATCCCAACTTTTGAGCGCAGCAGGTTCAGATCCACATTTTTCTGAAAAATATTTTCACCATCCAGCAGGACTTCGCCCTCCGCTTGCTGGGTGCCGTACAGATCATAAATCCGGTTCAGGGTGCGCAGCAGTGTCGATTTACCGCAACCGGACGGACCGATGAGCGCCGTGACCCGGTTGTTGTAGATGGGCATATTGATGTTTTTCAATGCAGGGTCGGCATCTTTGCTGTAGTAAAAATTCAGGTTTTTTACTTCCATGCGCGGCATCGTGGCGCTGCTCAGTTCAGTGACAGTGGCATTGACCTCTGGGCTGGTCGCGGTGTGCGCGCTCAAGACTGTTTCTGCGTGTTCGTTCATGATTTTTTCGCTGCCTTTCTTGCTTTCAGCCAGCGGGGTAACACGGTGGCCAGAATATTAATCATCAAAATGAAGGTAGTAATCAGTAATGCGCCCGACCAGGCCAGTTGGTTCCAGTCCTCGTACGGACTCATGGCGTACTGGTAGATGGTCACGGGCAGGTTGGCCATGGGCTGACTTAAGTCGGTGGTCATGTAGTTGCTATTCAGGGCGGTAAACAACAGGGGTGCTGTTTCCCCGGTAATGCGGGCCATGGCCAGCAAAATTCCGGTGATGATGCCCGACCCGGCGGCGCGGTAACACAGCTTGGTAATGACCCGCCAGCGGGGAGCGCCCAGGCCGCTGCCTGCTTCTTTAAGGGTGGTTGGCACCAGGCGCAGCATCTCTTCGGTGGTGCTGACGATCACCGGCAAGGCCAGGATGGCCAGTGCTGTTGCACCTGCCCAGCCGGAGAAGGTCCCGGTAGTGACTACCACGAGTTTGTAGACAAACAGACCAATCAGGATGGACGGTGCGCTCATCAACATGCCGTTGAGAAAACGCAGTATCTCGGCCGTCCTGGAACTGCGGTTAGACTCAGATAGCCAGGTACCGGCCAGCACCCCTAACGGTGTGGCAATAAGAATGCCCAGGGCAGTCAGGATCAGGCTGCCGATAATGGCGTTTTTCAGGCCGCCGGGACTGCCGGGGCCTGGTGTCAGTTCGGTGAAAAGATCAAGTTGCATACCGGCCAGGCCTTTACCAATGAGGCTGTACAGCACGCTGGACAGCACCATCAGGCCAAACAGGGCGGAAAATATGCAGAACCCGATAAAGGCCCGGTTTTTCACTTTTCTCAGGGTCATCTTCGAGTCCTTAACGTTTCTTCAGCAACAGGCGCGCACTACCCATCACGACAAAGGTGAGGATAAACAGCACCAGACCCAGGTAGATCAACGAGGAGATGTGCAGCGGGTTGGTGGCCTCGTTGAATTGCTGGGCAATGGTGGAGGAGATGGAGCTGGCCGGCATAAACAGTGAGGTCTCGATGCGGTTGGCGCCACCAATAACAAACGCCACGGCCATGGTCTCTCCCAGCGCCCGGCCCAGGCCGAGAATACCCGCACCGACCGCGGCATTTTTAATGGTCGGCAGCAGCACCCGGGTGATGACTTCATAAGGTGTGGCGCCAATGCCGTATGCGGCTTCGCGTACAACGCTTGGTATGGTTTTCAGGGCGTCGCGGGTCAGGGCGGTGATGATGGGCAAAATCATAAACGACAGAATAATACCAGACGTCAGCAGACCGATACCGATGGGTGGGCCGTCAAACCACGGTCCGATTAACGGCAGCGTGACCAGATGATTCAGCGCCCAGAGCTGAAATCCTTCGGAAAACCATGGCGCAAAAACAAATAGACCCCACATGCCATAGATGATGCTCGGCACCGCAGCCAGCAGTTCAATGGCGACACCGACCGGGCGACTGAGCCATTCTGGTGCCAGCTCAGCCAGGAAAATAGCGGTGCCGAGGCCGACCGGAATGGCGATGATAATGGCGATCAGTGACGACACCAGTGTGCCGTAAATGGCAGCGGCGGCGCCAAATTCGCCACCCACCGGGTTCCAGGCGTCGCTGACTATAAAGCCCGGCCCAAACTTGACCATAGCTTCCCAACCACCGTCAATCAGCGAGAGGATAATGCCAATTAACATCAGCAGAATCACCACCGCGCTGGTAAAGCTAAGGCGCGCGAAGATGCCATCGCCATTGATGGCGCCGGGGCGCAAAGAGAGTGACGTAGCGTGCATAACTGTATGGAGGGCGGTCTTCACCACCCTGAATTCCTACCTCTGAAATGTAAAATATCCGGTGACGCCTGTCCTATTTAATGACTGGCGCACCATTGTGCGTCAGCTGTTGTTCCCAGACGGCTTCTACCAGGTTAACGACACTGTCTGGCATGGGGATAAAGTCCAGCGATTGTGCCATTTCTGCGCCATTGTCGTAGCTCCAGTTGAAGAACTCAATAATCTGGCGGGCTTTTTCTGCGTCGGCCTGTTCTTTGTGCATCAGGATGAAGGTGGCGGCAGTCATGGGCCAGGAGTCTGCACCGGGCTGATTGTTGAGCAGCAGACGAAAACCGGGCGCATTTTTCCAGTCGGCATTTTCTGCCGCAGCCTGGAAGGTGGCCATGGAGGGTTGCAGGAATTTACCCTCGGCGCTGGCCAGCTGGGTGTGAGTGAGGTTGTTCTGTTTGGCAAAAGCGAATTCTACGTAGCCGATGGCGCCACGGGTACGACGAACAAAGTTAGCTACCCCGGCGTTACCGTTGGCACCTATGGTAGTAGCCGCTCTTGGCCAGGTGATGTCGGTATTGGTGCCGACGTTGTTCTGCCACTCGGGGCTGACCCGGCTCAGGTAGTCAGTGAAGTTATAGGTGGTGCCGGAGCCGTCGGAACGGTGAACCACGTAAATAGCCTGGTCAGGGATTTTCAGATCGGGGTTAATGGCGACAATGCGTGGGTCGTTCCACTTTTTGATCTTGCCCATATAAATGTCGGCAAGCAGCGCGCCGGTCAGTTTTAAATCCCCTGGCTTAATACCCGGAATATTGACCACAGGTACGATGGCACCCATCACCATTGGAAACTGAATCATGCCCTCTTCGGCCAGTTTTTCAGCCTCCATGGGGGCATCAGTAGCGCCGAAGTCGACAGTTTTGGCACTGATCTGGCGAATGCCGCCGCCGGAACCGATGGCCTGATAGTTGATACGGTTACCCGTTTCCTGGTTGTATTCTTCTGCCCATTTGGCATAGATCGGGTGTGGGAAACTGGCGCCGGCACCGTTGATGGTTTCGGCGCTGAGCGAACTTGAGAATGCCGCAGCAGCCAATAACGTGGATACCATAACCGACTTTAAAAACGTCATATTTCTGCCCTTCGAAAAAATGGTGACGTGGAAAGAATAGAGCGCAATTGTTACAGAAATATTTCTTGCCCGCAGCCGATGGACGGCACATTTATATTATTTTTGCCTGACAGGCAGTGTATCTCCTTACAGCGGGTTATTTGCTGGCACGATCGATATTTTTTTTGCGTATCCACTGACAATTCAAAGGAACTTCACCCTGAGATATCGCTCTAACGGCCAGATTTTTTCTTAAGGTGGGGAATATGCAGGTCAATGGCGTAAATTCCGGTGCTGCGTACGGTTATGTTATGCAGCAGGAGATGTCTGCGGCGAGTCACCCCGCCTATATGGGGGCGACCAATTACCCCTGTGTCCGGCCGGTGGCTATTTACGCTCGCCATGCCCAGGCTCTGCCTGATCAACAGCCAGCGCCAGCGGTGAGCACCGAGGCCAACAGTGACCGGGCCAGCAAACTGTGTAAGACGCTGATTGATCAGGTTGTCTCGCAGCTCGCCATTGCCGGGCATCAGTCTGGCTTGCCCCTGTTTGCCGGTGCCTTCGCCCGGGAGTGTCGGCGCAGGTGCATGGTTATTAATCCTCTGTCCGGTGCCGGGGAGTTCAGGGCTGTTTCGGCTGACCAGTTACTTGGCTGCCCATTGATGTACATCGCCACCACGCAAGAGATGAGTAACATGATGCCGATCATGGACTGGCTACTGCACAAAGAGAAGCTGGCCGACAACACCTTGCTCTGTGGTGTCGCTAACGGATCGCTCGGGGAGCCGGTATTTTCCTGGTATATCGGTGGTCAGCCACTGTTTGCCATCGGCTTGCTGATACTCTCTTCCCCAGCCACTCTTGATGTCACGGTGCAAGAGTACCTGACCGGTGATGGACGACGACTGCCGTTGAGAACATCACGATTGGCGGCGGCAGCCTGGCTCAATGAGCAATTGCACAATGGTCATGATCCGTCCAGTACGCTTGTTCGTGACTTGCAGGGCCTGGCCATTGCCGCCACTGGCTGTGCAGATTATCCGGAGCCACAGTATTGGCAGAAACCCGTGCTAACCGGGCAGGGAGCCTCTGCTGAGGTCGTTGCCTCACCGGCACCGCCTCTACTCTCGCCGCCGGTCCATCCGGTGGTGCCTTACGTGGTTTCAATGCCTTTCCTGGCTCCAGTCAGACAGATGCCGGTGGCGTGTTCAGCCCCGGTGCAGCACTCAGCCCCACGCCCCGGCGATGATGCGGAGGCTGAGTGTCAGTGGCTCGCGGAAGAACGGGTTACTCTGCCTGAAGCCGGTCTCATGAAAAACGGCGTTGTGTTGAAAAAGCACGTGGATGCTGTGCAAGACCTGGGGTATAACCTGATCAGAGCTCACTTCCCATCGCGAGTCCCGGGTAGCAGTGCACAAACCAGTTCGCCATTTACCTCACTGGCCATCAGCACCGAGCTGGTGAATCAGCTGCAGGAGTTGGTCAGTACCGAAGCCGGGGATCTTGTACACCACTCGTTTTTACGCTGCCCTTACCTGGGCAGTTCCCAGTGCTTTCACATGAAGAGGACTGCAGAGTCGTACGATTCCCGGCGGAAAAAATTGATCCGGCTAATTGCCATGATCACTCCGCGGTTATGTCAGACGGTGATTGAAGACAAGGATATCCCTTTTGAAAAGCTTAATGAAATCAGGGCAATGGTTGTGTTGCTGATGCTCAAATTTCTGGTATATATGCCCAAAGGACCGCACCATTTTGACTCTCTGATGACGGTGCTGGCCAATTTTATTGTTGCTGACTGCAACACGCTGGATACGTATGAGCCGGGCTCCGGTGCTGAGGTTTTGCGTATAGTACCACAGGCTTTTCTGGCGGCTCTCAACTCGGCAGAAATTCGTGGATGGCATTTGGAACTGCGTACGGAGCAACATATTGTCCACTCCCTGGCCAGTATTGTGCGGCAAGCCAAACGACACGGTTGCTATGACATCATGGCTGCGGTGGTCAGCTTGTTGCCCAGGCTACCATTGCAACTCACTCTGCCAGCGTCTGACCTCAAGGGAGTCAGGTCACTGGGTGCAGCTATTCAGGACGCGTTCAGGCATTTTCATGAGTTGCTGCACATACGGGCACCCTCGCTGTTGCACCGGCTTTCGGTAGCGCGAACCATTCTGGAACTAAGCGACTCCCTCAACAAGGCCGCCTATGACAAGACGCAGACTTGCCGTCAGTGGCTGACAGCGATTGGCAGTTACTCAGACATCATTACTAACGCGGTAAACTCCGCGGGAAAAATTCTTGGTGCTGATGAAATGGCCTTTAAACGGGCTGTGCAAGAGTTCGCTCAATCAGACCAGAGGGAGCGTGAGGCAGTGCTTCAGCACATGACAGGTGCAGCCGGGGCAGAGAAGCCGGCCAATGCAGAACCGGCGTCATGGGAGTTGCAGTTGGCTCACGCCGTCCAGATGTTCAGACAAAGTAGCATAGCCAGGGCAATAGATATTCGAAGTGCTGCGTTGGCCAGTGCTGGCGATGATAAAATCAGCCAGTCGCGGATTTGGGTTGAGTGTGGCAGTGCCGTATTGGAGTCGCACCGCGAAAGCATAGCCCTGAGCATCACGCTGAGCAGCCAGGCGCACTGTTACAAACGGCAGCTGGAAAGAATCAGTCAGGATATTCCACAGTCTTTTATCCGCGGGCAGAGCCATGATGCTGTGGCCAATGCCTGGCTGGTGGATAACAACTATACCATTCCTAAGGAGCGCTCATTGATAGTGCTGGCGGACCATGTGCCAACGCCTCTCACTATTGAGTTATTGCTTAAGGCTCTGAGTGCGACGGTTTACATGTACACACAGGCTGTGGAGGTACTCAGGAAGTGTTCTGCGGCCGAGCTGCACGATCGGGCGAATTGTATTCTGCGCATTATGGAGCTCGATTTAAGTCGGCTGATTGAAAACGGCCCGGGGTTGGTAGCCCCCAGTCGTATGGTTGCCGACGTGATGACCATTCGTCAGCAAATCCTTAAGCAGCTCGGCTTTCTTGATGACCACCGGCAACTGAAGGCCGCAAGTCCAGCCGATCAGGGGAGCAAGGATCATAAGACAAGACAGCAGCTCTACTGGCGCAGTGCGTATGCACGAGTCAGTGAGCGTATTTATCGTGAAGTTGATCAACTCGGTCATGACGAGGGTTTGGTGACGCAGTGGGTCGAGTTAATGAATGCCATTGGCGAGTTAAGGTGCAAGCAGCGGGCGTGAACGACGATATTGGCGACCCGGTGTAGTGATGTCCTGACAAGAGTTAACGTCTTTTTCAGGGGAAATGACAAGAATGATCAAATGTCCTCGATGGCCAGTCGTGGTGCGGGGTCTGGCCGGTTGCAAGGCTTTGACACAGGGTTTTCCGGTGGTATAGTTGCCGCTCCCGAAACAAAGCCTGACGGCTGTTCGGTTTTTCTTACTTCTCAACTGAATTTTCCGAATTCTTCACCCGGAGTATCCCATGACCGCTATCAAGGAAATCAGGGCTCGTGAAGTCCTCGATTCTCGTGGCAATCCTACCGTTGAAGCTGATGTCATTCTTGATTCTGGTGCCTTCGGTACTGCCTGTGCTCCCAGCGGTGCCTCCACTGGTTCACGTGAAGCCCTGGAACTGCGTGACGGCGACAAGTCCCGCTATTTGGGCAAAGGTGTGCTTAAGGCTGTTGCCAACGTAAATGGTCCTATCCGCGAAGCTCTGCTGGGTTTTGATGCTAACGATCAGCGCGGCCTTGATCAGAAGATGATTGATCTGGACGGTACTGACAACAAAGCCAAACTGGGTGCTAACGCTATCCTGGCCGTATCTCTGGCTACGGCCAAAGCGGCAGCTGCTGACAAAGGTATGCCCCTGTACGCTCACATTGCTGAACTCAACGGTACTGCCGGTCAGTTCACTATGCCTGTGCCGATGATGAACATCCTCAACGGTGGTGAGCACGCAGACAACAACGTTGATATTCAGGAATTCATGATCCAGCCAGTTGGTGCCAGCACATTTGCTGAAGCTCTGCGCATGGGTGCTGAAGTGTTCCACGCCCTGAAAAAAGTACTGTCTGAAAAAGGCATGAGCACTGCTGTTGGTGATGAGGGTGGTTTTGCGCCAAACCTGGCTTCCAATGCTGATGCCCTGTCCGTGATCAAAGAAGCCGTTGCTGTGGCAGGTTATACCCTGGGCACTGATATTACTCTGGCTATGGACTGCGCTGCCTCTGAATTCTACAAAAGTGGTCAGTACAACCTTAAAGGGGAAGGCAAAGTCTTCACTTCCAATGAATTCTCTGACTACCTCAAAGGTCTGACTGAACAGTTCCCAATCATCTCCATTGAAGATGGTCTGGACGAGTCTGACTGGGATGGTTTCGCCTACCAGACTAAAATTCTGGGCGACAAGATTCAGATTGTCGGCGACGACCTGTTTGTCACCAACACCAAAATCCTCAAAGAGGGTATTGATAAGGGTATCGCCAATTCTATCCTGATCAAGTTCAACCAGATCGGCTCCCTGAGCGAAACCCTGGACGCGATCAAAATGGCCAGAGATGCCGGTTACACTGCCGTTATCTCTCACCGCTCCGGTGAAACTGAAGACGCTACCATCGCTGACCTGGCTGTTGGAACCTGTGCTGGCCAGATCAAGACCGGCTCTCTGTGCCGTTCTGATCGCGTTGCCAAGTACAATCAGTTGCTGCGTATCGAAGAGCAGCTCGCTGGCAAAGCGCCTTATCGTGGCATCGCTGAATTCAAGCGCGCCTGATAAGAGACCGTTCAGTGTCTGAACTAGAAGGGGGGAGCATAATGCTTCCCCTTCTTTATTGGACGACGAGAGTTTGCTCTCAGAGCAGACGCTTCAGGTAGACTAAAAGCATCGTGCTTTTCAGGACATCCGTCGGTGTTTGCACCACAAGCGCTTCTCTTTCCCTGTTTGTCCAGCCAGGACGATCTTATCCCGCGGCTATTGGCCATTTATTCAGTTTGAGCAGGGAGTAAGTCTGAATTTTTATTGGCATTTTGTGGTAAGTGACCTGAGTCTTCTTGTGTCTTGACTGATTGGAGATATATCTCTCTTGCCATTGACGCCATCTTTGATGCTTCTTCCTTACCAAATTTTCTTTTCATTCTTTTATAAGTACTAGAATGAATTCTTCGACCCTGTGCGTAAACAGGATCATTTCGGTAGCGCTCATTTTGACGCTTCCTGTGCAGCTCCCTTATGCGTTCTCTATGAACGGGATCTTTGAGACGCTCTTCCCTTAGCACCTTTTGCTTCGCTATGACAGCGGGATTTTTTCTATACCTCCTTTGGCTCTCCTGGTATTTGGCGGTTCTTTGCCGAATCTTTTCGCGCTCTTTGAAATCGGGATTTTTGCGGCGCTCCCTATTGCGCTGGCTAACACGCTCTCGGTAAGCGGGATCATTGCTGAGCCGCATTCGGTACTGCTTGTGGCGCTGCCTTTCACGCTCTCGGTAAGCGGGATCTTTGCTTAGCTGCATTCGGTACTGCTTCTGGCGCTCAAGGCGAGTATCGTGACACATCTTTTCGCACTCGTCATCGGGGTTTTTTTGAGGCATCCTTTGGTGCTCAATTTTTTGCACCTGTTTTTGCCCTGGGCATAACGATTTATCGTCAACAATTTCTGCTGAGTTTGCGCGATTGTCACTGGCAGGTTGTTGCAGGTTTAGCAGGCTAATGAAAGCAAATGGTTGTGAACCCTGTGTGTTAGCAAGTGCGGTAAGAAGAGGCGTTAAGTGATGGTCTTTCACTGGTGCTGTCTCTCTGATCTCAAGATCGTTCCAGCAAGACTGATTACCGGGATAACTGCCTGTCAGCGGCGCCTCCCCATCAATAATTGATTGTGGCATGGTGGTAAGGTCTGATTCATCAACGACGTCGGGAAACGCTTGTGTTAGAGATGCAACACGAAATTCGTTCAGTGGACGGTGAGCATTGTTCTGGTCCGTCTCCGGATTAAAATAAGCTGGGCAAGGAGAGCTCAGCGCATCAACAGCCCTGCCATGGTAGTAGAGCTGAGGTTCTGCCGAATCATTCTGACATGAAAAGGCTACTGGCTCATCAACATTAATATCGAAAAAAAAAGGAAGAAGACTGTGGCGATCCATGGAGTTGCTACGTCATTTGGTTAGGGCTTAGGACTCTCTGCGCTCATTAATAGTTCCTCTCATAATCTTCTGCCAGTATCTATGCTAGCCATACATATCACAGCCTTGGTCTCCATGAACTTCTTTGCTGATGCTTTGTCCAACAGGCCACGAATCACACATACACGAAAAACTGTTTTTCCGGAGTTTACCAATGAGCAACGGTGTTAATGGTTTTACAGCAGGTCCGGTGTCACGAGCTTTTTTTGATACTGAGGTTCAGAAAGAAAAAGCAGGGTCAATGAGAGGAAAAAAAATTGCCAGTCAAGTCACGTGTTCCCTAAAAAAAGAGGTAATTGACTCTACTGAAAGTACTGAAAAAAAGCAGTTGGGCAAAAGAAAACCAGAGATATCATACTCAGTTTTTAAAAGAGGAGATATCCAGCGCATGAATGAAGGTTTTCTGGGCACAGGCTACCGCTCAGCTGCCTCAGCGTTTGAGAGCACTCGACCTGAAGATGTTCTTGAGCCGGCATTTATAGGCGTTGACAGTGCAACAGGTGCTGTTTCTCACGCTATTTCACTGGGTATCGAAAGTCATAAGTTATCCAGGCTGATTAAAAGGCGCAAGGCTTTTAACCAGTGTGAGAAAGTAACCAATCGCTGGAAGGAACGAGACGTTGGTGATAGTCCAATATCTATCAGCGATCTGAAAGATTACTCAAGGGTCGCAGTGCTCGGTGGACACAGTTGTTCAGAGCGGGTTGAGCAATTAAGAAATATATTGAGTGCGGATAGAAGGTGCTTAAGCTCAGATTATGAAATATCGAGACTGGTGGATAACTTGATTCCTTTTGCTGGCGATCAGGAAGGGAGCCATAGTTCTGCTTTGCCAAAAAAGATGCGTGGCAAGCCTGTCAGTGAACAGTTGGCAAAGTGGCAGGAGAGTTTTAATCAGAAAGGTGTAGAGTATATTAAAGGTACTCGTGATAAGAGAACACGGAGTCTGGATGGTACTAAATTACTTAAGATGGGCCACCAGTCAAAGCAATTGATGCAGCAATTTAATGCCATTGTAAAACCTCTTGGTATTCATATGAATTTCAGCACACCATTGCTGAAAAAAGTCGGTGAGTCAGCACTTGCGTCACAGCATGAGTTATCTGTCAATTATAAACAGTTTTATGACCACCTTAAGGCCACTGAACTATTACCAGCAACAACTGAAATTAAAGACCAGATCATAGCTCATGAAGAAGATGCGTTAACACTGAAACAGTTTGCTGACTACGAATCAAGTAAGATTGTGCATCAGAGAATACGTGTAGCAGCAACAACTACTGCACTCCTTTCATCGTCAGTACCCATTGTGAAGATAGATTATTGCGCACGATCAGCAAGAGAATTTCTCGAAAGTATATATAGATACTGTCAGGTGGATAATCTCAATAAGAAAAAGAAAGTTGTTGTAAACTTTCTTGCCAAACATTATCAGCAAGCCCATAAGCCTGAGGCTGAGTCTTTACGTACTCTTCTGCTTGCCGCTTACTGGACGATAGATGCAAAACAAGACCGGGTCAGAATTAAAAGAAATGGTGCTATTGTTCAATGCAATCTGGATCTCTGTGGCGCTTATGTTGGTTCACTTGCGGGAGTATATGCTCCCGGGGTTGGTGGTTTGGTTTCTGATATCTCATTCGGGTGTGCAAAGATGGCAGCTGCCGGTTCACAAAGAATGGCCAGAATCAACGCTGAATTTAACAACCCGGAATTCGGTCAGGGGAGAATTGAGACAAAAGTCTATTCTGCACTGAAAAATGAGTTTCACAACCCGGATTCTTTCCTGAGCCAACTTGAGATTATGCTATTTACCAGCAATCTTTTTGATATATCCATAGATCAGGCCAGGCTACTGTTTGAGCGAAGTGATGATGAGGATCTGGTTAGCAACAAACAGCTCATCCGCTTGCGATTTAGCAATAAGCTCGGTGGCAAGCATTAGCAATATCAGCTGACCCTGGAAACTGACGATAAAAGTCTCTTTGTTGAACCTCTGTGCCTGTGTTTGTTGAAAAGATTGGGAGTCAGGTCTTAATGACCTGACATTGTTGGAATATCCCGATTACTGGCGTCTTCGGGCAAGTTGAGTGCGAGCAGTAACGCCTTTCGAAATTGAGGAATACGACCTATTCCGTCGTGCCGGCCGGGTTGTGATGGCGCGTCGTGGTAGCTGGAAAACTGCTTCACATCTAAAAGATCGACAAACATAGCCATGAGTTGTCTCTTGGTATCGGGATCTGCAGGTGACTGATTTATTTTTCTCAGATTCAGGAGTTTATTAATAAGCTCCATTGCCAGAACGTAATCATATGTAAATTTATACTTAATACCCGATAAGATATTCATGACAATCTGCTTGTTGACGGGATCTTTCATTTCATCATTGAGAATGGTCAGGGCTTTGCGTGTGTTGAGAATGTTGTCAGTTTCTGAAATGGCAAGCAGCCAGCGGCGCAGTAATTTAGCTTCGGTATCGTTATAATGAAGGTCTGGGTAGTCATCGCTCCAGTTTGATGATTTGATCATCCGCGAGACCGTTGTTCTTAACGGATTGGAGACATAAAATGTAACTCCCTTTCCCGATAGTGCATGGAACTCTACATAAAATTCATCGACCATCGTATCTTCAAGATGAATTTCGCGAGTGGTCGAGTCTGCCCGATACCTCATGGTCGTCAACATGGTTGGCAGGTTACCTCCTGACAACCGGTGGCACTCCTTGAAACTTAAGTTTTCACCGACCTGAATGTCGTGAGTGATCTTTTTTAGCTGCTGGCATTTGTCAGCAATTAATGAGCCTGTCACTCGAAGTTTTTTTTCTGACAATGACTTAAGCTCTTTACAACCCGTCAGTGTTAAATCCCCGTCCACATAAAGTGACTTGGGTAGTTTTGTGATCGTGGTCATATCGGACAGATCCAGGTCGCCATCAATCAGTATGTTATCGCCGTATTGTGAATAATCACCTTTGGCCGCCAGGCGTTTGAACTCCTCTGGTGTAATGGTTCGGGGTATATGTTTGGATGACAAGCCCGGGGAATGACCGGCCTGCGTCTTGATGCAATTTTGCAGCTGTATTGACCGGGCCTTGATTTTCACAAGACTGTTGCGGGTCCCATGCCCGGGTTCTAATGACTTCACAGTGCCAAATATGGCCTTGATCCGGTAACCCAGACACCTGATCCGGCCGGGGTCACGGCCAAAATGGGTGCTGCGAAATTGGGCTATTTGTTGCTTATATGCAATGCTTGTCGGGCTTTTCATCAATTTGCTCCATTGGCAACTGATCGTCCTTTCAAGGTTTCAACGAGACTTCGCGTTGCACTGACGAAGATCGTAGAATCACTATCGACACCAATGCAGAAAATCTCAGGCTGCCTGAGTTTTCATTGAGGAAAAGGTCATTATTATGGCAAACGAAAAGGTACATAAAGTGGCGTCCATTAATTTTTCAATAGAGAGAAATGGGGTGGCGTTTTTTTTATTAATGGGATCATTGGAGAGCAAGAAAGTTACGTATACGCGAGCGCAGCGAAGACTTTTTGTAATTTTGCTGTCAGCTTCTTAATCAATGGATACATCAGATGTCTGAAAACACTATTCGAAACTTAATGCCTCAATAATTGTCAATCAATGCACATCCTGGACATTAAGAGTAGCTTTTAATGAAACCTATTCAATCTCCTCATGCTGACTCGGGCACTGTCAGCCCAGACAGAGCCAGTATGCCAGAGGACTCAGGCAGCAAAGTTTTTTTCAATTATCATTCCGTTGAGTTTGCCGTTCGCATACAAAAAGGTAATGAAGCAGCCAAAGTGGAATGCACTGGGTTGGGACACTTGATCGAAGATGTCATGCAGTGTCCGTCCGACGGGCATCTCATGTGCCGAAAATGCTGTTTTCCACCCGGTGAGATCATACCGGTTAACGGGCATCTCGTGTGCCGAACATCATGTTTGCCACCCTATGAGATCATTCCGGTTGTTTGCCCTAAGCACGAGACCCCGCTCTTTTATGACAAGTTAGCAGGCCGGTCTATTCGCACTCAGAAAGTCACATGTCCTGCTAATGAAGTATTTAGTGTCGCTTGCCCATGGAAGGGGCAGTACAATGAAGTTACCAGACACCTCCATGACTGCACCTTCATTCCCGGTCCCGCCCGAGTGACCATACAAAATTCCATGTTGAAAGCTACAGTCGAAAGTGCAGAACAAAAGTGCGAGCAACTCGAAAAATCAACCGCCTGCAAGATTGAACGAATAGAAAGGGAGTTGCAAGGCAAATTTAATGCCTTGAAACAGTTGTCAGATGAGAGGACCATTAATCTGATGCAGCACATCAACGATCTGGCAGGCCAGTTGAATGACTTACTGCAGCTACAGAAATGTCAACCAGCAGTTATCAATCGGCCAGCGGCAACCCCTCCAGCATTAGCTGCAAGCGCATTAGCAGTAACCCCTCCAGAATTAACTGAAAGCCCTCAAGCATTAGCAGCAACCCCTACAGCATTGGCTGCAAGCCCTCAAGAATTAGCAGTAACAGCATCGGCTGCAAGCCCCCCAGCATTGGCAGCAACCCTTCCAGCATTACCTGCAGCCACTGTTGAAGAAGACAGGCTGCCTCCCTTTTTCGACAGTAAGCTAACATGGAAAATTTCAGGTTTTTCATTAAAGCTTGAACTCGCTAAGACAGACCGCAATCAAGCTATCCTTTATTCTCCTGCGTTTTATACGAGCCAAATTGGATATAAAATGCGGGCAAAATTATATCCCGCTGGCGATGGAATGGGGAAGGGTACTCACATGAGTATCTTTTTTCAGCTAATGGAAGGGCCATTTGATGGAATGCTGACATGGCCATTCAGACATAAAGTCACTTTTATGATTTTGGACCAGGATCGCGAGGAGAATGTCATTGACGCTTTTCGTCCTGATCCTAAGTCTTCTAGCTTCCAACGACCCCGGGGTGAACCCAATATATCTTCAGGCCTTCCCCTCTTTTTCCCTTTGGAGGATCTCTATACTCACGGTTACCTGCGAGGAGATACTATGTATGTCCAAGTAGACATCGACAAAGATTAGCAAGCCTCCAAACATAAATATTGAATGGTCAGCAAATAGTCCTGATGTTCAGATGAGATTATGGCGGTTCGCCCAGGGTAGATATTAAAGAATCATGGAGCATCAGGGGTGGCAGGAACGTGGTCCTCATGACTCTCGTGCTGAAAACGAAAAACCGCCTTTTGTGGTGCAACTATCATATAAACGACATTTATAACGGCAGACCCGAACCTGATTTTTCCATTAAAGCGTGAAAGTGTGATTTTCCGAGCCGGCTTTACCCATGGATAGCAGTGTAAAGAGGATAGCGACAAACAGGACAGGACCTTGTCCCGTTATTAACCATTACAATCGCGCATTCCTTATGGATCTTGTGTGAGCAGGGTAAAATCTGGCAGGCATAAAAAGTGTCTTCCTGGCAGATGCTGCAAATATCATGTCCGGAGTCGGGGCGGCATTTATGTACTCCCCAGTATTTACTATCCAAACAAACATTGCACACGTCACAGTGAAAAGATTTGTCTTGATTTTTTCGGCAAATTCCACATTTACTGCAATGGTAGGGTTTCGTTTGCGCGCTGCTGAAATGCTTACATTGGGCACAAAAATATTCCGCCAACTTAGTCTGGCAGGCCGAACAATGGTGAGAGTCTTCATTTACCTCTTGTTCAACGTTGCACACGGAGCACTTGAGGTGGGTGGCATGCCAGGCTTTGGCACTTGTATTGGCACACTGACCTGAGTTGTTATGACATCGATGACAGGGGTAATAAGCACGGCAACATGAGAACCTCACAAAACAGCGACGAGCATAGTGCAGGCAATGCGGCTTAACGGCAGGCATAACGGCACTCTCAGTAGCTTGCAGTTTTGCCTCTTTTGTTCGCTCCTTTGAAAGCTGATTAACCAGGGTGCAGCTATCTTGAACTTTCTTATCTAATGCCAGGTAACTGCACCGTAAACCAGCCAGAGCCGCTGTAGTACTGATCAATTGATAATCCCTGACTCTGGTTGGTTGATCAGATTGAGTAGTAGCTAATGGCGTCAGCCACTGTTTTTCTTCTTCCAACTGTTCCCATAACTCCTTCTCAATAGCGCAGTAGCTCCGCTTGAAAGAACGTATTAACTCTTCGAGACGGGCGTCAGGCCTGCCCCGTAATAATCCGGCCCCGTCCTGATCGATGATTGTTTCTTTGTTTTCCACTGCGGCGAAGCGTGTGGCTCCATCGAATGACTGCTTGTCTTGAGAAGTTATAGCCCCGACATGACTTGTGCAGCTCGGTGATTCTCCATCAGCTGATTGATCTGAAACGCAGCGCCATTGAAGATTAGTTGTTGCAAGAAGACCGCTCGTCGTCGGGATGGATAAGACAGGATCGATAGTGCAGGCTATATGACCAGCGTGAGCGAAAGATCGGCACTCTTCTACAAGGCTCCGATCCGTTATAATATGCTCTGCCAGCAATTGGTAATCGATGCTGTCGTTTCCAGAAGATGTTCCGTCGGCGCAGGCGTTCCCGCAGCCGCTGTACTGAACAGATTCCGCCACCGCAGGATTGGCGTAGCTGGCACCATAAGTCGGAAAAGATGTTGAATTTTTCGGAGTCATACCAACCGCTATCCGTGGTAAATGTTACCGAAGCGGTCGTTACAAAGCAGTCGATTAACGAAACTCACGACATTCTCCTTCCATAACTGATGCATTGGTAGTGACGGGGGGCTTCTTGATAACGAATTTTTTGCTCTGTTAAAATGGCTGAATCGCTGGGACACAACGGACTCGTAAATGGCTTCCTTAAATTAGACTTGGTTCTATAGCGAGAGGTGTTGGTTGTTCTCAATACGGGTCGAACAAAGCCCCCATCCGTAGCCGCCAAGGCTGATGGTGGGAGTATTTTACAAGCAATCGATTCAATACACATCAGTGATAACCAAGCCTTGCAACCAGGGAATAAATGTCTGATCCATGACCAGCAAAAGACACTCGTTATGGATTCTTTAATCAGAGTAAAGTTCAACGCCGAAAATCAGTTATGGGGTGCATCCTGTACGTTTCACTCAAAGGTGACAGAAGCATCCTGTGGATTCATAACTGCCACCCCCTTAATATTCAACTACTATGACTATTTCTCATTGGTTGGATTTTTGTTTATGTATGAAACTCATGAGTTTGCCAGCGCTTATTCCGATGAAAAAGAAAATCATCCATTTCGTACCCATATGGAAAGGTATACAATTCTGAACTTGATAGGAAACTTAAAAGATAAGAGTGTGTTAGACGTAGCATGTGGAGCAGGAAACTATAGTCGTTTATTCTGTAAGCTCGGAGCGATAAAAGTCACCGGAGTAGACTCTTCTTCGGAGATGATAAAAACTGCAATTGCCAACACCCCAACGTGTATGCCAATTGAATACCTTATATGTGATGGTGAGAACTACTGCCCAAGAGAGACGTTTGAAGTTGTATTTCATTCGTATTTTTTGAATTATGCTTCTAGTTTGGCTTCGCTGAAAAATATGTGCCAGAGCATATCATCAAATTTGAAAGATAACGGATTTATGCTCGGTATTGTTTCAATGCTTGGCAAGGAACCACCAGGTATCGTTGATTGTTGTGATTTCTATACAAATTTTCGAGAACAACTTCGAGAAGGTGAAGAGTATGAAATCTTCTTTCGCGGTCAGAGTGAGACAATAAAAAACTATAACTGGAGCATGAACAGTTATGA
>JAQFVO010001241.1 GCA_027942505.1 Endozoicomonas sp.
GTTGTATTGGAAAAAATTTGTTGTAAGCGGCAGGATTCTTTCTGAGATGATCAATCAATAGCCGGTTGCCGGTAACAAATCGATGGACAGAGCGTTTTTTGTTGGTTGGCAAAGACAAGTAGTTCCAGATATTGGTTATTACCCCACACTCCTCCAGTTTCCTGCGCAGGTCACGACAGACCTGACCAAAAACAAGCACCTCACGCATGGATAAATACTGAGTAATGCCCGGCAGCACTTCGGCCGGCAGCTGACTGATGCTACGGCCATGGAAACAGACGGAATCGTCGCTTTTGCCCGGGTTGTCCCGGTTCAGGGCCGATGGGCCTGATTGTACAGGCGGTGTTATCATAACAGTCGCTCTGTAAAGCTTGCCGGGCCCAAAACGCTCACTGTGTTTTCTGAAGCTGGCAATTTACACGCTCTGGCGTTCTGCTGTTTACCAGGGATATCAGACTTCATATTCTACATTTTTCTCTGTTACGATCTGCCAGAAAGTGATATCACAGCCACCGTCGTTATCAACACCAACATCAATCCGGATCGAGCGGCCGCAGGGGCTAAAGCTTAGACCGGTAACAGGATGATCCAGTTTCTGGCGACCCTTTTCCCGCCATTGGCCCTGTTCAGTCAGCCCGAGAATAAACAGGTCACGATCTCTGGCAAGTGCCACAAGGGAACCATCCGGACTGAAATCTGCCAGGCTGGCAGGGATAGCAATCTCCTGTTTTATCCATTGATCCGGGTGCCGGCGAGACCAGATATCAATGTGCTCCGCTTTGCCGGGACGGCAAATTACCGTGGTGCCGTCGGAGGTGATTTTGGCGGAACATTCACGAGAAGAGGAAAATTCATGCTGTTTGCCCCAGGCTCCGGACGCATCGATGGCATAAATTGAGGCAGTCTTGTCTAAGGTGACCATAAATAAAGATGGGTCCATTGTAGTCCTGATTTGACAACTGCTGCCAGGCTCCAACAAGTAAGTTGATGGCACCCAGCCACCCTCATGCAGACTCATGATGTTCAGCTGATTATCAATACAGACAAACAAATGTTTACCGTCCGGGCTGAACCTGGCGTGCGGACTCATCTCATGGTCACAGATTCTGTTAAATCTTTGCGATTCTGACCAATGACCCTGATCATCCAGGCTGGCAAGAAGAACAAAGGGGTCTGTTTTACATGGCATTATCCTGCCATCGGGGATTACCCTTATTGGCTCAACGCTGGATCGAGCTCGGTATTTTTGACCCCATGCTACCAGATGATGATTATCCGGACTGAATTCAAATTGTTCTCGTTTGAGTAGAAAATCATTATCAAATATGTCCCCCGTTTCTATCCAGG
>JAQFVO010001254.1 GCA_027942505.1 Endozoicomonas sp.
CTTGATGTTAGGGTCCGCATCCCGTTCGAGCAATAGTTTCACAACCTGAGGCTTGTTCTCGATACAGGCAACGTGCATAAGGCTGATTGACTCTTCAAGTTTACTGTCCTTGTTTTTATTGCTGAAAAGATAGTCGACGCGCCTGGCAAGCTGCTGGGAGTTCGTTAGAAAATCCAGGTCATTATTGCGACAAGCAGTTACCAACGGGTCCTCACCGTAATCAACTCGAGGGTCAGGAGCCGATTCTGATTCAGCGGCTGGTTCTGGTAGATGGACAGTGTCTTTTTTTGATAAGCCGGACAGAACTGCATCTTGGTAAGAAGGTGGGGCGGATGGCGCGAGGGAATCCATAAGTAAATACCTTTTGAGGTGACAAAATGTCGCGACGTCCTTACTACGACACTTAACGGCGTTGAATTGTCTATTTGTGAAACCACTGTTTGTTGGCCAACAAATCAGCTTCCAGCATCTCTTTGAAAGTCATTGGTAAAAAAAGTTCCCGACCGGCCTCATACCGCTGCACACACATAAAGGTGAACCGAGTGCACAGAGATAAATCGGTCAATGATTCAAGATGACACTCCTTCATCCGGCAAGGTCTGGCAAACTGACGAAACTGTGAGTCTTCGGGCGGGTTGTGCCCAAAAGTGTTGATACGCCATCATTCCTGCGAAAGAGGTTGTTGCAAAAGGCTCTGAAAAGAAGGGAACCATGAAGAGCACGAGGAAGAGCTTTTCCTTTGTGGCCTTCGTGTTCTTCGTGGTTCAAGGCTTTTATGCTTTTTGCAACAACCTCGAAGGCGAGAGGACAGGTTCTGTATCAATGGGCGGCAACAGCGGTTAACGAATTGCTCCAAAGCAAAGTCATCAGTAACGACGATCTTTTTTTCACCATGAGCGATCGGGAACTGTGGCAGGTAATACTGCAAAATCAGCAGCTGCAAACGTTGGCCGGGCAAATGCTGTCGGCTTGGTACAAGGTCCGGGAGGTCGGCTTGCCCGATGCAGACACCGTAACTTTCGAAAACGCCCATTGTCGTATTACCGATCCAAGGGTGGGCAGCGCTACCAGCAAGAACAGCAACGCTGCCAACAGTTCCACGCCAGAATCAAACCCTGACGTTAGTTGACCTGTTTGGACACACTGGCAAACTGCTTACCCAACGACCTGGCCGAACCGATCCAGACCACAAAAAAGCACAGCACAATCACTGCTACGTAGGGGGCAATGGCAGACAAAGACCCCAGCATCACCATCAGTATTTGCTGTATCAGCGAGCCGGTGGACTTGCCGGTGGGGTTGCCAATAATATCCACTGCGGCCTTACCCTTGACCTTCTCTTCCGGGTTGAGGGGGATGTAGCTCATCTCTTTGGTGGGATCGAACAGGGCGTACTTGGTCGATTTACTCATGATGTTCTGTATTGCCCCGAGAATCACCGTCAGCATCAATGGCGCGATCCCCAGAGTCAGAAACAGGCTATCGGGCAGCAGGTCCCGAAACAGGACAAAACAGAAAAACAGCGAGCCGGTGATCAGCAGGATGATAGGTGTGCACAGTGCTGCGAAGGTCCAGCCAAATTTACGGATCACATTATTGGTCAGGAACAGCATCATAAAGATGGTCACCATGCCGGTACAGGTGGAGAACAGCCCCATAAACTGGTTGTAGGCATTGGGATCAGGGAACTGCAAGCGCAGCTGATTTTTCCAGGTAACCTCCACCATGTTGATGCACACCCCGTAACTGATGACCAGCAAGGCAATACACAACAGATACTTGGAGCGCATAATCATATGAAAGCTCTCTTTCAGGGAGAGCTGCAATTTCTCATTAGCCGGCTCCTGCACGTCCAGCTGTCGGTACAGGCTGGGGTCAGTCATGACATAGCGATTCATCCACCAGTAAATAAAGATAATCAGCAGTCCACCCATGGTCAGCACGCCGGTCATCAGGTTGAGAGAGTACCCCCAGCTGTCCGTCCCCTCCGGCAGATTCTCCCGCACACCGGAGGCTACGTAGACAAAATAACCTGCTGTCGGCAGGGCCAGGTTACCCATCATGCCAAACAGGGCGTAAAAGCGCTTCGACTCCGAGATGGTGTTGATGTGGTTGGCAAAACCCCAGAACAACATAGACAGACAGACACTGCCCCACAGCTCCGACATCACGTAAAACAGTGAGAAGGTCCAGTTACGCATCACGGCAATCAACCCCATAAACCCGGGCGGCAAAATGCTTTGCAGGTAGTCGGCGGTTTCATGGAAGTGCAGCGTATCCCGGTTGGGATAAAGCCAGAGCGAGAAGAAGACAAAAAAGAGCAGAAATACCGAGATTACCAGGTAAAAAAGGGTATTCCTTCGCACAATATTGCTCATCCGTGAATAAATGACGGTAAAGCCAATAGCAAACGGTACATTCACCCAGAGCTTCAAAAATGGAATAATCTCCGCTCCCGAAGCCGCCCCGGTCACTACCAGGGTGTCCTTGGTATCGCGCAAGATAGTGTAATTAAAAAGAATCAGGTAAAACATGAAGATCATGGGAATCAGCTTTTTCAGCTCATGGGCATGAACCGGCCAGAACCGCTCACGCCATTTGCCGAATTCAGATTCAGAATACATTCAGGCACCTCCAGGATTGACGTTTCCCCCCAATTCATACCCGTCAGTCGAAACGAACCCGGCTGACAATTAGCAGAAATAAATTGACGGCGACACACTGGCGAGACTTATAATTCACGAACCCGCTATCGAATCATTCGATTTATTAATAACTACCCGCGAAGCGACTTAAAAGGTAATAGACATTACAATCGATTACCACCTCGCAATCCTCACCAACGACAAATCAGTAACTTTCACTGATAATCCAGCTTTTTTATTAAAAACAATTAAACAAAACTTATAAAGAAAAAAAAACACTTATTTTCCCTAAACAGACAGACAATCAACCAATTAGCCAAACAAAACCGCCAATTCCTGCATATACTCCCCGCGCCCCGGTTAATCTGGCATAGGCAATTTTTGTCGTTTCCTTAATTAATTCACTCTTAAATGGCGGCTTATTATGGATCGCTGGATAATGAAGTCAGGCCAATTGCGTAAATCGATATTGCTGTTTTGTACGTTGTTTTGCACTCAGGTTACCAGCACACTGCTCTATTCAGACACCATAGGTACAGCCAATGCCCCGCCCGGAAAAAGCAGCCTTGAGAAGCGTCAGAGCCTTTTGGACAGCCCCCGGCCAGGCTCGAAACAACCTCCTCGCCAGGCAGAAGACAAGCAGCAGTCCAAAGGCGGCGGCCTCGTCAATATCCTGAAAACTGCCGTAGCCTGGGGGCTGGTGCCGCTGAGTTCAGAAATCGCCCTGAACATCAGCAAAGGCTATCTGA
>JAQFVO010001302.1 GCA_027942505.1 Endozoicomonas sp.
ATGGTGCCATTTTGCCAATGAAATTCGCTCGAGCCCCACCCTCTGGTGAAGGCATTGTGGCAGTTTTGCAGGTTTTCTACCTTCAGATGGTAGCGAACCTCAACCGGATTCTCTGTCTTGAGGTGCCAGCCGCCGGTCAGGGCAGCCAGGTCGCGGAAAGTCAGTAAAGCTGCCTTAATACTCCGGGTAAAATTTGGGTTATTGACAACAGCGAGCAGTTCAATCGCTTGCGGGTCAAATTCGCCAAACTCTCTAAGGAGAGACTCCGATTTAGCAACAAATTTGTCGGTCACCTCAAGAAAATTCTTTTGCAGCGGCACCAGCCGGAGAATATCGACCACGTCGCCAAATCGTAACACCTGACGCAAGAGCAGTTCCTCCATGGAACATTGGTCATCGCCGGTAAACGGTGTCTGAACCCGGGACATTTCGTTGCTGTTCTTGTTTTTCAAGGCGGTGGCCACTAGAGCAACCAACCCATCGGGGTATTCACGTAACGCCCGCATATCACGCTCAAACAGTTCAGCAGCGCGTAACTCCTCGGTATTTTTTGGTTCGTCCTCAGCCACGGCATCGTGGTACAACTCAGCAATGTTGAGCAACTCAGGCAGACCTGGATAAGTTTCCAGTAACTGCCGGAACGGGTGATGGTAAAAGGGCAGAATACTAATAAGAAACTCAGTGGCCATTTGCGTTCGCAGCGCATGGTCAATGCCATGATATCGACGATGGACATACTCAACGCGGTTGGTTGCAATGGTGGAAACCCTGTTCGGATGATGGTACTGGTAGTAATGTTGCCCAGCTGTCTGGCTGATGGCCCGGTAACGGCCCACACGGGCAAATTCGCAACGGTCAAAGCGTGGTGGTGCTGCCAGCAGGGAGCTGAGCCAGTCGGTATCTTTGCATTTATCACTCAGCCTGGTAATGGCACGGTTTTCCACGTAGTAACTAGCACCGCCGAGGTTCGCCAGAGTCTTGTATGAACCGGGCTTTGTCATTGATCCGTCATACTTCAGCCATTGGAGGTGTTGACGCAGCTTCTCGTCGCTGTATCGGTGCGGCGAAAGACGACTTTCTAAAAATAATTTCAGCTGCGAACCTGCAAAATTCTCAGTGCAGTAGAAATCCCACAGTGCATTTCCAAGGATCTGGCGGCACATCGTATCAGCTTGATCTTGGTCTAAGGCTGGCAAATTCCCAGTGACTGGCTTTTTACGAAGCGTATCGTGCAGTCTGTTAACCAAAGTCAGGAAACGTCTTTTAATTCTATCGCTGTCAAAAGGTATACCTTTTGCCCCATAACAGAGGGAATCCAGCAAAACATCATGACGTATGTGACACACTTCTTCCTCGGTCAGGAGGCCTGCGTGCCAAAATTTATTAGCACTGAAAAGTAGCGTCAGATCTCCTCTACAATGCAGTTTCCATCCCTGTGCTCTTGAACCATGAGCAATCAGAAGACAAACTAC
>JAQFVO010001313.1 GCA_027942505.1 Endozoicomonas sp.
CTGGCCAGTGCTCTGCGTGCCGGTGGCTTTGAGGCTGACCGCCAGTGGATCAGACTGCCTGCTGACCTGACGCTGTCGTTCCAGAGCTGTCAGGACCTTGAAGCCCTGAAAGCTCGCATGATCACTGATTGCGCACAATTCGACCCCAAAAAAGGGGTGGTCTGTATTAACGAGCAGGTGCTGGAGAGTCTCAGAAGCGCGTTTCGGGTTGAGGGTGCCAGCGTCGTGCGAACCAACAGGCTGGCCCAGCTGTGCCGTGGTTGTGAACAGGTGGTCATTACCAGCTCCCTGAGTGATGGGCAATGGCTGTGGCTATCCTCCGCAATGGCCCGGTTGCTCTGGCGGGTGCAGCTCTTTGTCGACCTGACCCCGAAGCGCTCAGTTTCATGCTCAACACGTCGGAGCCAGTCCCGGTCTCACTCATGGCCAGGGCACCGACCGCCTGACCACTGACCAGTGCTGGCAGATACTGCTCTTTCTGGGCTTCGCTGCCCATGTAAATCTGGTTGACGCACAGGTTGGCATGAGCACCGTAACTAAGCCCAATGGCGGCCTGCGCCCGGCTGATCTCCTCCATGGCGATGACATGGGACAGATAACCCATGCCGGCACCGCCATACTTCTCATCGACGGTAATGCCCAGCAGACCCATGGCACCCATTTTCTGCCAAAGATCGTCCGGGAACTGGTTGTCCTGGTCAATCTGTGCCGCGCGCGGGGCAATTTCCCGGGCAGCAAACTGAGCAACCTGTGCTCTGAGCAGATCATTGGTCTGGCCAAGATTGAAGTTCAGCGCGGTGAACTGACTCATTGGGTGGGCCTCATTGTTATTCGACACTCCAGTGACCCGAGTATATTACTCCGGCTGGCCAGGGAAAATGGCTGTTAAATTTGCACAAGCAGCGTCCGCAGTGGGAAAGACGCTTTTTGATCACCTTGGCAGGTATATCCGCAGGAACTTTTGCAGCAGTTTCCGGGACAAAATTACCGGCTTTAAATCGATAGCCTGCCCCTTGCCGGAGTCGCTGAACTTACCGTCTTATAACTGGTCGAACCGTGGAGTTGTTGAGAACTTATTTTTTATTTCAATACACAATTAAAACCCAACGCGGAACAAAAATGGATAAGACCTCAAGCAATAGCTGTTCCCCGCACCTTGCCCTGAACGATGTTGGTCCAGCGGCGACTGCCAGCATAGCTGGACGGTTTTATGGTCGGGAGACTGTAGCCTGCTCACAGTGTAGTGCCTTGGAGGCTAACGGTGCTGAGTCCACAGGCAACATGCTCGAAGCGGTTTCCAGGGCAGACACGGACGTGTTGTATTTCGCCAATGACCTGACTACCCGGCAGGGGATTATTGACCGGTTGCACCGCAATTGTTGCACCCGCATGATTTGCATCAACTCGCCAACAGACCTCGACAAGCATGGGCTGATGCAGCAGGTCTGGCTTCGCGACGGGCAGTTGCACAAAGCACCCGGCCGGCTGTTTGCCGAAGAGCCGCTGATGCTGGTGTTTGACCTGACGGCCATGCATCCGGGCGAAATTGCCAGTATCAACGATCTGCTGGAAGCCGAGCCACATTGCCATGGTAAACCGCTGGGCAGCAAAGTGCGCCGTGTTTGCCTGGTAAACCAGCAGATGCTGGACGGACGTCAGGCTGCCAATCCCGATCTGTGGCGCCGTCTGGGCCAGATGAAGGAGGGCAGATTCAGCGGCGGCGCTGGCATGACCGACCAGCAACTGGTACAGCAGATCACCACACCCGTGGAGGCTGGCAAACCAGTGGTTGTCGTGGATGCGGCCACCATTGATGACTGGGAGCACCATCTGTTCGGTGGGATCACTCTGGATGAGCGCGGCCAGCTGTTGTTTGCACCGGGGGTGCTGGCAACTATGGCAGATTTCAGCCACTTACTGATTAAAAATATGCCGGCTGAGCGCCCTGATGCTCTCTTTACTGTGCTGGCCGGCGCCCTGCGTGCCGGTGGCTTTGAGGCTAACCGCCGGTGGTTTACCCTGTCTGCTGACCTGACGCTGTCGTTTGAGAGTTGCCGCGATCTTGCTGCCCTGCGAGCCGAGGCCGTCACTGACTGTGCGGCATTTGATCCCCAACAAGGTTTTGTCGCTATTAACAGGCAGGTTCTGGACAGTCTCAGGGGCACGTTTCGGGTTGAAGGTACGCGCGTTGTGCGAACCAACAGGCTGGCTCAGTTGTGTCGTGGCTGCCAACAACTGGTTATTACCAGCTCCCTGAATGATCAGCAATGGCTGTGGCTCTGTTCCTCGCTGGCCCGGTTGCCTGAGCAAGTGCGGCTCTTTGTTAACCTGGCGCCGGATCGTATCGTCGCTTCTGGCTGGCTTGAGGCAGAGGCCAGCAAGTCAGCAGAAGCGTTTATCTACCGGATAAGCGCTGCTGACTCCCTGGAGTCCCTGGTACAACAGCAGCTGCTCAGCCAGAATCGATGCACTTTTTCTTCGATTTACAGCCCGTTGATGCAGCATCTGATGGCTGGCAGGCCGGTTGTCCTTGAGGGTATCGAAAAAAATCCCGAATTTGCGGCTCATCTTGAGAGCTTGTTGCTGCCCAATCCCTATCTCTTTATTCATGGCCATAAAATCGATTTGCCTGGTGGCTGGCTCCGCTTCACCAAAGGAAAAAACAGCGGGTCAGTGCTGTTTGACCGGATACTGCCGATCCTGCCTGCCGAGGGAAACACGCAGAAAAGCCCACTCTATGACCTGTTAAGGACGCTGCCGTCGTCGCATCAGAAAAGTTATCCCAATCGCCCCCCCTGGTCGGCCTCGGAGTTTGCCTGCCTGTTTGACCGATTGACCGATAACGAACGCAAGCAAGATCTCAGCCTGAAAGAGCTGCCTTACCATCGTCGTCGGGCCTTCCACGAGATGGTCAAAGTGTACCGAGCCGATGCCGAAGTGTACGGATTTCTCAAAGCCAAAGCGGCCGAGCACTACCCTGACCTGCTGATTGGCCAGCAGGCAGACCGCTCTGCCCTGCGTCAGTGGTTATCCAGCCATCCGCAGCCTGACTCCGGGCTGCTCAAGTCCCATTTCTGGCGGCTGGCCCGGCACTGCCCGGTGGCTGTGCATCAGGACATCATCTGGCCTGGGGGTGTTGATCAGCAGGCATTGGACCGACTGGCCTATTATCTGCTCGGTGTTGCTGATACCCCCCGCCAGCTGGCCAGGCGCTTGCGGGTTGATCCGCATCGGGCAAGCGCCCAGTCGTATTACGATGGTACCCAGCGCGCCTCGCTCAGGGATGCGCTGGTGGCCGCCCGCACTGAGCTGGAGCCTGGGGCGGTGATCAGTAAAACGTTGACAGTCCTGGAGATCACCGTCACGGCCATGCTAAAGAGGCCACGGAACAGTGAGGTCAAGGCTCGGCAGCTCAGTGAAATGCTCGGCTGCTGCTTTAAAGGTCATCAATTACCGCCGTCCTGCGTCGGTCTGGCACAGGCACTGGTCGCCGGAGAGCGTCACATCCCAGCGCGTCAGGAACGGCGGCTACAGCGACTGGCCGATCGCATTCGCCAGCACCCGACGATCTTCTTGCAGGGCGAGACAGGGGTCGGCAAGACCTTCATGGCCAAGGCCGTGGCCGGGAAAGCCGGTTATCAGGACTGTCTGGCCATTCAGCTTGGGCCGGATCAGAGCCGGGAGGTTCTGTTTGGTGGTCAGCAGCAGGTCAGCAACAATGGTGATCACTGCACACAATTTGTCCCGGGGCCGCTGCTACAGTGGGCCGTCAATCGCCATAATCCGCCGTTGCTGGTGCTCGATGAAGCGAACATGGCGCCAGACAGTGTGCTGGCGCCGCTAAAAGGGCTGAGTTGTCAGCCAGCGGTGCTCGATTATCTTGGTCATAAGTACCCGCTGACCGAACGGCATCGGATCATCTATACGGGTAATCCGGCGCATTACGATGGCCGCAGTGTCATGGATTGCCGACAGACCCCAACATTTTTTTACCACCGCGTTGCACAGAGCACGCTGGTGGCGACGGTTATCCTGCCCAACATGCCTCGCCAATGGGCACAGACCGATAAGCAGCTGGCCTGTGAGCGACTGCTGGGGCTGTTTAACCCGTTCAGCAAGCTGGTACAGTGCCGGGACGTGCGTGATATCAAGGATGTGCTGGCGACGATGACTCAGATTCTGGGCCACCACCAAGGCCCTCCGTCGCTCACCCCAGCCCAGATCAGTTCCTTGGTCCATCGAGCATTTATCGATGCCCTGGGTGGGGTGCTCGATGTTGAGCAGGGCAAGAAAATGGCCACCATCAACCATTGGTACCGGAGCCAGTTTCCCGAAGACCGGTCGGTGTTGCAGGGGGTTGATCAGGCTTTTGCTGCATTTCTTACCCGGCTGCAACGTGCCAACGGCGATGTTGATCTTAATTCAGCGCCCATGACGCGCCTGGTCTATCGCTACTGGCAGAGCCTTGACAAAGGCAACCGAGGGCGCACTGCCACGCTAGTCAGTGGCCCGCCGGGCTGGGGTAAAGATCTGGTTCTGGACGCCGTTGTCCGGCTGTGGCAACCCGGGCAGCCACTTATCCGTGTCAATGCCAACCCAGACCATTGGCGAGCGGTGGTGGATGCCATTAAGCGAGCCATGACCGAAGGTTTGATTATCAGCATCAGTGAACTGAACGTGCTTACCAGCAGTGACCTGGAAGGCGTGCTTAACAGCGGGATAACCGGCCAGGCGGCTGCGGGTTTTCACCTTTTTGCCACCATGAATCCTGCCTCCTTTACGGGGCGCGAGGTCTTTAGTCCAGCCCTGAAAAGTCGTTGTACCCTGTTCAGGATGGCTCTGCCCTCTCAGCCGGAGCTGGTGGAGCTGCTGTTGCACCTGCCCAACCTGCCCGATGCGCTGCCGCATTGGCTGGCTGAACGCTTTGTGCAATGGTCACAGGCGTTGACCGGCCAGAACAGCCCGGTAAGCCTGACGCTGGATGACCTGTTCAGTAGTGCCCGTGAGCTGGTCCGCTACTCCTGCGAACAGTGGCCCGAGGTCCTTGGTCGGCACCTCTCGCTGGCGTCTCGGGCATTGCAAAAGCCATTGGGCAAGTCTGAGCTTGCGGGCAAAGATTCTTGCCAGGATTCTTGCCAAGAAGAGCTGCGCCGACTTGAGCTTGAACGCCTTGCCAACGCGGTACCCGGTCTGCCCAGTCC
>JAQFVO010001337.1 GCA_027942505.1 Endozoicomonas sp.
TACTGGGGCTCGTGTAAATGTTCACATCGCCCGGTTATCGGCGCAAAATGATGAAAACGAGGCTATGAAAGAGATGACGTGGTCATTTGACGTAAGCCTTTTTTGACAGCTCTTTTGTCGCTCTGCTAAGACTGTTACATTCTATATAGAAGGCAGCTGGCTAAACACGAAAAAAAATAAATAAATAAACTTATTACTGGCGGTTGTTGGTTTTTAAGTTGAGCCTTGGGTTTGATTTTTGAGATGACCCTGGAGAACAGGCTAGTCACCGAAGGCAAACGCTTGCCATTTTTTGGGCTTCTGGCTTCTGACTGTAGATGGCTATTGGGTCTGGCTTTGACTATAGAACGGCCAACTCTATGTGCTGAGGTTTTTTCTTGGGTAAAGTCAGTAGGTGGCTCTGTCTTGTGAGTATCACTGGTACCAGTTACCTGGCTTTGAAAATTATTGTTAAAAGGGTCCATTTTATTTCTATCCCTGACAAGCCAGATGGGGGTGGGAATTGTCAGTAATGCATCGACCATGGGTAGCTGTGCTTGATATTCAATTGTTTTCAGGTAGCTGCAGAGTTTTTCTGTCAAAAGTTCATCACCGTTAACATCCTCTCAACACTAAACTGCAAGCAGTTAAAGCGGGGGGGGGGGGGCCTGGTATTCTGGTCCTGGCATTTCATGCAGTTAGCCATTGCCATAGCTCAGGTAATACCGTAGGTGTTTCTACATTTGTCCGTTGCGTTTCATCGCTCTGAGAAGATTCCGGTCCGTCAAAGAGATCATTGCGGATACACTTGTTTATTCTGAAATTACGTGCAAGTTGCCAAGGCAATCTCCCATTCCTGGTATTTTGGCTCAAGGTATTTTAATAACTCTGGTACTTGCCTGACCAATCTCAGGACAAATTTTCTATCCTGCTTAAGGTTCCGGCATATTGAAATGCTTCGGGGCAGTTTTTAACCGCAGCGGTAGCAGTGAAAAAGCCAATATTGTCAGCATGATCTCTTTTTAGTGCTACTGCTGAACTTACGGCATTTGTCGTTTTCTGTGGTCAATACGCATGTTGGGCAGTTTGGTAGCCAGAAACCTCATCTGGTACCTGCACCAAATCGGGAGGTTGAGAAAAATTGCGAAGTGATCACCAATGGAGAGTCTTTTAAGACGTGGTGGGCCCAGCAGGACTCGAACCTGCGACCAATGGATTATGAGTCCACTGCTCTAACCAACTGAGCTATA
>JAQFVO010001360.1 GCA_027942505.1 Endozoicomonas sp.
GGTGTGTTTCTGAAGGTCTGTTGTGACAGTCATGGACAGCATCGCTGCCAACCTCAATACCGAGTGGCTGAAGCAGCAGTGTTCCGCCCTGGCTGAACGACGCCTGTCTCCGCCAGCCTTCCGTTACCAGCTGGTGCAGCGGGCCCAGGCAGCCAACAAGCGGATTGTCCTGCCCGAGGGCGACGAGCCGCGCACCATTCAGGCGGCGGTGATCTGTCAGGAGCGTGGTATTGCCCAGTGTATTTTGCTCGGTCAGCGCAGTGTTATTGAACAGGTGGCCCAGGATAACGGCATTACTCTGCCAGATGGGCTGGTGATTATGGAGCCAGACAGCATTCGCAGTCGCTATGTTGAGCCCATGGTTGAACTGCGTAAGAGCAAAGGACTGACCGCCCCCATGGCTGAAGCGCAGCTGGAAGACACCGTTGTACTCGGTACCATGATGCTGGCCATGAATGAGGTGGATGGTCTGGTTTCCGGTGCCGTACATACCACTGCCAACACCATTCGTCCGGCCTTCCAGCTGGTCAAGACCAAGAAGGAAGCAGGTGGCCTGGTGTCGTCCATTTTCTTCATGCTGCTGCCCGGTCAGGTTCTGGTGTACGGCGACTGTGCGGTGAATCCCAATCCCAATGCTGAGCAACTGGCCAATATTGCCATTCAGAGTGCCGACTCAGCCATGGCTTTTGGCATTGATCCGCGCGTGGCCATGATCAGTTACAGTACGGGTACTTCTGGTATTGGTGCTGACGTTGAGAAAGTGCGCGAAGCGACTGAGATCGTCCGGTCCCGTCGTCCTGACCTGATTATTGATGGTCCGTTGCAATACGATGCCGCCACGGTTGAATCGGTAGCCCAGAGTAAAGCGCCGGGCAGTCATGTGGCTGGTCGTGCGACAGTGTTTATCTTCCCGGATCTGAACACTGGCAACACTACCTACAAAGCGGTGCAGCGCAGCGCCGACGTGATCAGTGTTGGTCCCATGCTGCAGGGTCTGAATAAGCCGGTTAATGATCTCTCCCGGGGAGCCCTGGTGGATGATATTGTCTACACCATCGCACTGACTGCTATTCAGGCGGAAAACGACTGAGGGAAGCGGTAGCTTGGAATATACCATAGTCATTCCAGCGCAGCCCTGAAAAGAAGGGAACCACAAAGGCACAAAGTACACAAAGGAAAAGAAAAGGTCTTCTTTGTGCTCTTTGTGCCTTTGTGGTGCAAGGCTTTTA
>JAQFVO010001402.1 GCA_027942505.1 Endozoicomonas sp.
GGACTGGCCAAGTCAGACGTGGCAGGATCAACAAAAAGACTAAGACGGTCAAGAGTCTTCACCGAATCCAGCCCGTCTACCAGCGAAGCACCGCTACCGATTAAAGCCAACAAAGGAAGCATGAATGTCCTGAGGTTCCGCATGGGTCGAACTCGTAAGGGTAGTCGAGTCACTGACAACAGCAACACCCCACATCCGTAAAAACCGCATTTGACTCAACCCGATGAAATCTCTATAGTCTGCCTCCGTTGACGAAGGGCGCTCGTAGCTCAGCTGGATAGAGTACCTGGCTACGAACCAGGCGGTCGGAGGTTCGAATCCTCCCGAGTGCGCCACGGTGAGATGGCCGAGCGGCTGAAGGCGCTCCCCTGCTAAGGGAGTATACGGTTTGTAGCCGTATCGAGGGTTCGAATCCCTCTCTCACCGCCACCCCCCTCCAGAATGAGTCGAGCCTGAGGCCAGACTTCCCTCAAGTACAGCCCCAATAAACTTTCTGCAAGTGTTCCGGGCACCAGCTCCTACCAAACTATGAACCCGCAGCAGCTTTGTTTGTAGCAATTTCTCACCATCGAGTGAGGCTCTGTTTAAACCAAAAAAACGACAATATATAGATATTTTCTTAAGTCAACAGAGCTTGATACCCCTCCACAATGCACAGGGCGTTACCACACAATACTCACAGAGCCACCTTGGATGGATAACGGTAATTTGCTTAAAACATCGGGAAAAGCCTTCCATAAACAAATCAATGGCCGGCCTTAACAGGAAAGGAATAGCGATCAACCATTGAGTTGCCAGCGCGGCAAAAAGGCACCGACGCCAGCAAACCCATCGAACTTACGACTTAATCTTGCCCCATCCGCATCATAATAATTTCCTTAGTCTTCATTCGCTCAAGCTCTCGTGCCTCCTGCTCTTTATGACGCATCAGCTCATTAAAATCTCTATAAGCCTGCTGTGCCAGCTTCGAGGCGGCCAGCTTATGCTCTTTCACCTCCATAGCCTTGCGAGTCAGTTGCTCAACCTGTTCCAGCAGTTCCTGCGGCGCCTCACCCAGATCTGAGCCATCACGCTGCATGGCCGCCATGCGAATCTGCTTTTTCAGTGCTGCCAGCTCTTCATGAATATCACGCTCAAGGCTTACCGCTTCGCTCGCCTGATCCTTAAGCTGCTCAAAACGGGCCAGGGCGGAACCTTCCTGACTCCATGGGTCTACTTCCGGCAGCTCTTCGATATTGATCGTGGGCTCCTCGTAACCTTCCTGGCGAGAAATATCCAGCATGGTGGCTTTGACCGACGAAATCATCAGCATCACCGCAATCACCAACAAGGGGAGGCCACCGACAATGGCCGCCGTCTGCAGCGTTTCCAACCCGCCCATAAACATCAGCACAGAGGGCATCAAAGAGAGCGTAAACGCCCAGAACAGACGATTCCAGCGCAGGGGATCTTCAGTGACATTATTCTGCACCACCGAGGCCAGGATAAACGAGATGGAATCAAACGTCGTGGCAGTGAAAATAATGCACAGCAAGGTAAACAGAACAATAACTACCTTGCTGAATGGCAGCTGCTCAAGAATGCTGAATATCGCCGTGGTTGCCCCCTGTTCATTAAGAATACTGACCACATCCAGCTGCCCGGAAAGCTGCAACGACAGACCAAAGTTACCGAGGATAATAAAGTAAACCGCACAACCCATGGAGCCACAGAAAATAGCACCGGCCACCATCTGCTTAACCGTGCGCCCCTTGGAGATACGGGCAACAAACAAGCCCATGCTTGGGGCAAACACCAGCCACCAGGCCCAGTAGAAAATGGTCCAGTCCTGGGGAAACTTGGTGTCTTTGAAGGTGCCATAGCCACCAAAAGGCTCACCCCAGGTCGTCATGACAAAAAAGTTCGATAACATCCGTCCAATAGCATCCAACCCCGTCTCAACCATGAACAGCGTTGGGCCGGCAATCAAGACAAATGCCAGCAGACCAATGGCGCCCCAGAAGTTGATATTACTCAGCAGCTTGATGCCACCGTCCATACCCTTGTAGGAGGAGTAAGCAAACAGCGCCGTACAGACCATTAACACACCAATTTGCGTAGTATTGGTGGATGGAATACCGGTCAGATAGGTTAGCCCTTCGTTAATCAGCGGAGCTGCCAGACCCAGCGTGGTAGCGGCACCACCAAGCAGACCAAAAATAAACAGCACATCAATAACCTTGCCAATCCCGCCCTTGCTGCGTACCTCGCCCAGAACCGGCATCAAGGCAGCTGAGACCTTGAGCACAGGATTTTTACGCACATGAAAAAAGTAAGCGATTGGCAATGCCGGTATCATGTAAATGCACCAGGCAACCGGTCCCCAGTGAAAAATACCGTAGGTAGCCGCCCACTGAATGGCCGCCTCGCTGCCCGGCTCAAGCTGAAAAGGGGGCGCCTGATAGTAGTAAGCCCACTCAATGGTTCCCCAGTAAAGAATACTGGCACCGATGCCGCCACAAAACAGCATGGCGGCCCAGGACGCGGTGCTGTACTCTGGCTTCTCATCGGCGTCACCGAGCTTGATCTGGCCAATATCGGAGAAAATAACGTAGGTCATAAACATGACCGCTGCCAGGCCCAGAGCCAGGTAGAAGACCCCCATGGTGTCCGTCATAAAGGTTTTGGCAATGGCGATCCAGTAAGCACCCTCGTCGGGAAACAGCGCCAGGGGCACCACCACCGCAACCAACAGTAAAACTGCGCCGAAAAAAGTAGGTTTGTCGATAACCCTGAAATGCTCTTCCATAGTACTCGGTCTTCAATATGAACAGCTATTGCAGCCGTCAGGTCATTATAATAATTAGACTTATAAAAGCGTGTGTTCAGGCTTCATGCCCGGTGCGTTGATCCCTCTGGTATTTATATACCCCAATTATCAACTCAATAACAGGCTCAAGAGCTATAACTCTACAAATACATTCCTCACCCATAACCAGCAAATGACTGACATAGCAACCTGCGACCGCTACATGATCACCGGTTACTTTGAGACCCATAATGTCCTTTTTGACCGGGTTAATCGGGCGCTGGCCCAAGGCGTTCGTCTAATTCAGTTCCGTGCTCCCTGGCTGGAGCAAAGCGATTACCTGCAACTGGCGCACGCCCTGTCGCTCTCAACCAGGGCTGTCGGCGCTCTACTGACCATTAAAGGTGACTACCCGCTGTTATCGCTTCCCTGGTGTCAGGGACTGCACTTGACATCACGCCAGCTAACAGGGACCAGGGCGCAAAAGCATCATACCGGCCAACTTCTGATCGCGTCGTGCCACGATGCCATGGAGATCAGGCAGGCCGAAGCAATATCTGCGGATCTTATTACTCTTTCTCCTGTTCGCCCGACACCATCACATCCAAAAGCCACCCCGCTCGGGCTGTCACAGGCAGCAGAACTGACCGCAACAGCTACCATGCCGGTATTCTGGCTGGGAGGGATGACAACTGAAGATATTACCACCGCTCAGGATCTGGGCGCTCAAGGAATTGCCGCCATAACCGAGTTTTGGCGCTAACAAAGTCCACAACAACACCGATTGTGACAACGCAGTAGCGCTGGCCACAAAAAAATTGAACTTAACGGCTAATCTCCCTCTCTAAATAAATAATTTAAAAAAACTGATGCAAACGTATTCCAGACAGCATCAGTTTTGCCACCAATTATTGAGGATTACGTTATGCAGGGACGATACACCACAGGATATGCTCAAACTCCCACACAAACAGCCACCAGCAACACCACCTGGAATGTAAATGGTGATTGGACCTGCCAGCGCTGGTTTAACAACATTGCTAATAAAGTCTCTGCCAATACCCACCAGTACTTTGGTAAGTTTGTGGCAGTGGCGACGCTACCATTCACCTTTATCCCATCCCTCGCCTGCGACTTATTCCATGGGGTGCTCTCTCTATTTGATAATTGACTCAAAAGTCAATTACATTCTTGCCAGACATGAAGTGAGACCAAAGTT
>JAQFVO010001404.1 GCA_027942505.1 Endozoicomonas sp.
ATGTCAGCTGATTAAATTAAGATCCAGAAAAATAATGCGTTGTTATTACAGTCTGAGGGAAGCGGTATGGCAAAAAGTACCACTTACTTTAATCCGCTGTCATTGCGTACAGAGATTGCACGGAACCCATTTGGCGGGCATAGCCGTCAGATTCACCGCCGGTCGATCCGGCACAATCCATGTACATGATGACAGCAGATTCTATGGTAGCTTCTTTATTATCACTTCTCTGGGCATTTGCTTCACACGTTGCTCTGACACCTGAACAGCAGTTCCGAGGTTGTCGCAAAAGCCCCTGAAAAGAAGGGAACCACAAAGACACGGAGACACAAAGTTTTTTCCGGGCCTGTACGCCCGGCAGACAAAAAAACGCTTCCTTTGTGCCTTGGTGTCTTTGTGGTTCAACGCTTTTTTGCTTTTTGCGATCGACACGGCTGAAGGAGACAGGAATATCAAATTGCTCGTCGGCCTGCGTCATCATTAAAGCTACAAGCCAACTACCAAGAGGGCTTAAATCAGTGGATGCGACAACAATCCAAAGTTCACCAATTGGTGCGCAAACGCAAACTTTTCAGCAATTGGAAACTCATGAGCAAACGAAAACTGAGTTTCAGGATTGGGCCAAATGCCAGAAGACGCCCTGTGCAAATAACACGCCGGTAAAAACAACAAGCTTTCACACGAATCGAAAAACACCTCTGGGGCAGGAAATTCAGGACACATCCCCGACATGCAAACCGGATTTATCCGGTAGAACCATTGCCCGGCAAAATTTGAACGATGAGCTGCGATTGCAGATTCGCAAACATGACTTCTTAGCATACCGGAAAGCTTCACAGCTCTTTGACGAGGGTGCCTGCATGACTCAGCAGGAGCTGGACGATGCCCTGTTGTCGGCGCTCCAGAGGGATGACATCGACACATACTTCTACGCTAAATTACTGGCCCGACACGGCGCCTGCCTGAAGAAGCAGGACCAACAGGCGTTCCATGACCGTATGTTATCTGCCATCTGCAAAACATCCACCTTTGAACGTAATCAAGTAGAACTGCTCATGAGCCTTGGTGTCAGCTTTACTCAGCAAGAATTGAACAACGCTTTGATATCAGCAATTCAGAGGGATGACCTGAAGGGCTACTTTAACGCCGAATTCCTCATCAGTCTTGGCGCGTCATTAACCGAACAGGAGCTGCACGATCATCTGCTGTCAGCCATCAACAGGGAATATGTCTTCATGGATTGCTCTTTCGCCGATCTGTTCATCAAACTGGGTGCCACCCTGACCAGAGAAGAGCTACACGATGCTCTGCTGGTGGCAATCCGAAGGGGAGACCGCCCGGGGTACTACAACGCTTGTCTGCTCATCAAACTCGACGCCACGCTGACCCCGCAGGAAGGGCACGATATGTTACTGTCGTCAATCCAGAGGCAAGACGACTTTGACTACGATTACGCTGTACTGCTCTTCGATCAGGGAGCCACCCTGACTCCACAAGAGTTGCACGACAACCTGCTATCAGCCATCCAGAGAGGAGACTCATACGGGGGCGATTTCGCCAGACTGCTTGTGCATCATGGTGCTGAACTGACCCGGCAAGAGCTCGATGACAACCTGATATCAGCCACAGAAAGGGGAGACTTAGATGGTGCCGAACTGCTTACCAGCCTGGGTGCCAAACCGCCTCATCAAGAGGAAGGCTCTGTTGGAAGGCAGAATGCCAGACCGATCAGCAAGCCAGGCACCAGATTGATCGATCTGGACCCGGTATCACGGTTGCGCAGGTTTAAACTGGGTGAAGGAAGTTTCAGATTGCAGTCCAGTACGGAAGATAAATAAAGTGAATAGTATATCGGGGCAGAGCACCTCAATTGATGCAAGTCTACAAACCGAGTCGGTGGATTGTACCATTTGCTACGGCGCACTTGGCTTCAACGACGTGAAAACAAGAACAATATGTAACCATTCGTTTGATAGAACGTGCCTGGCTATCTGGCGAGTAATCAACAATACATGCCCGTTATGCAGAACCGATTTATCCGACAGAACCATCGACCAGGCTGATTGTCACGACTCCCTGCTTCTTGAGATTTACAAAATGAGTTCCACTGGACGCAGAAATGCCAATGGGTTCTTCAACCAGGGCGTGCGTCTGACTGATTCCCAGTTGCACCATGCCCTGCTACGGGCAATCCTCAGAATGGACGACGAAGGTCGTGCTACCGCCGCAATACTCAGTAAACAGAGCGCGCGTCTGACCGATACGGAGCTGCGTGATACCCTGTTTTGATGGTAAGGGGGTGGTCATGCGGCCGGA
>JAQFVO010001407.1 GCA_027942505.1 Endozoicomonas sp.
AGCGTAGCTGCTGGTGTTATCTCTTTTTTCAAATCACTCCATCCTGATTATGCGTCGGGTTCCATACAGATGGAGCCTCCGACACTCTGCGCCGATCCACCGCAAAAAGACTATCGCTCCCTATTGGAGCGTACTGTGCTGGCGACCAGGATGATCTGTGCTTACGTCGGTCTGCCTGCAACTGCCGTTTCCTGTATCGGAGGGATGGCGAACTTCTCTGCAGTTGTCCACTGGTTTGGCAGCAATCTCGCAGCACTGGGAGCAGATAACGTCGCCAGCAGGGACGACGAAAACCACTCTCCAGGCCGGAAAAAACAGCGGCACAGAACATGCCATCAGTCGGCCCGGTTGCCCAAAACAGTTATCGGGCTGGGTGCCGCTTCCTGTCTGGGTACGGTTGGTGCTGCGCCAGCTTCTGGCCATGAGCACTGGATCATGGTGGATGACAGCAGCGTGCTGGACAAAATCGGTCGCGATCCTGCCTATCCGCTCGACGGCCGATATCGCCAGCTTGCCGATATCGATGCCGGCGACTTGTCCGGCCCGATTGGCAACACATCCCACCCATTTACTGGTGAATACGACGGTCGTTGTCAATCCATTGATCAACTCAGGCACTGCTTTGTCCAGAAGCTTGACGGCAATGACCGGATTGACAACGTGCGTTTTTCCCGGGCCGACATTTCCTCCAGCAAGAAAGTTGGCGTGGTTGCCTGTGAGATGTCCGGCAATGCCACCTTGGGCAATATTGTGGTTGAACACAGCACTGTTGCTGGCTTCGGTACCTATGCGCCAGCCGGCATCGGGGCCGGAGTTGCCAGTAACAAGACGCTCATCAATGGTTTTAGTACGTTGAATTGCACAACAAAAACGTCAGGAAGCTTCTCGTCTGCTGGTGCCGTAGCAGGGGTTGCCCGTGGAACCATCGACAATACCAGGCTGGATAATGCCAGGGTTGAGACGCTCGGTGTAGGCTCTGATGCCGGCGGTGGTGCCGGGGTGGCTTATGGATCGATAAATAACACCATGATGATTAATGGCAACGTGATCACTCACGGGATAATGGCCAACGCTGGCGGCGGTGCCGGGGTGGTCAAGTCGAAAGCAACAGTTGCCAACACCTTGCTCGTCCGTTCCAGCTTAAACACCCATGGGTCTGATGCCTATGCTGCTGGTGGCGGGGGCTGGGTTTCCGGCACCGTCATCAATACGACGATGGCAGACAGTAGAGTTGAAACTTCTGGTGAATGGTCTTGGGCGGCTGTCGGCGCAGGATGGCTCACTTCTGGCAAACTTGTTAATACCACTGGGTTGCGTACAGTGATCAGGACGGTAGGAGAGATCGCAGACGCGGCAGTGGGTGCCGGGCTTACTTTGGGTGACGTCGAGGGAGTGGTGTGTTTTGAGAGTCAGGTTTCCATCTTGGATGGGCATGGTGCTATAGGGGTAGGCAAGCTCTCTGGTTCTGCAGTTGGCGTCGTTGCCTATAAATGTCATGTGAGAACCTATGGGGCCGGAAGTGGAACAGGATTTGGGTATGGCGTTAAAAATTCGGGTGGGGATCTTCGTAACCTCACAGGTATGTACAGCAGGGTGAATGCTTCAGGCTTGCGGGCGAAAGAGGGCATCAATGGGGGCGTTTCTCCTTTCCTTTGTAACGCTTCAGTGGGAGATAAGTACGAGTCACCTCCCTGTTGCAACCATGCCACGGAAAACACCTGTCTGCCTGTTCCGGAAGATGCCTGCAAACTCGCAGACCCCCGAGTGCTGACGAGAGACTGCCAGCCCGTAGCGCCGCCTTATCACGATGCGGAAAAAGATGTCTGCCCAGCGTTGCCAACCCCAATAG
>JAQFVO010000030.1 GCA_027942505.1 Endozoicomonas sp.
GGCCAAAGTAAAACGGGAGGGCCGCGTCAGTGTCAAAAACAACACCGCTCTCTCCCTCACACAACCCTGCCAACAGGGTCGGTGAATGCTCCGATCGCTCTGGTTGCCGCACCTTTTTGGTTAAGAAATTAAGCTGGCATAGCTGTACACCCCCGTTACACTTACGGCTCAGAAACTACAGACAGACGCGTGTGTGCTAATGTCCTGCACACAATCTTCAAGCTAACTCATAATACTTACCTGCTCTGAGGATAAAATGCTACAAACCAGTGTGAATACGAGCAGTGTTGTCAGCCTGCCTCCCCAGGACAATCCGGGTTCACCCACTGAAGAGATGTCTATTGTGTCGTTCCTCGGCCTCCTCGGTCTGATGCCCGTCACCCGTAAGCGCCCGGTTAGTGTCAGTCACCCCAAAAAAAAGATCCCTTCTGAACCCACCTTCAGCCTCAGCGAGATTGTGGCAGCCAGGAAACTCACCGTGGCCAGGCCAATTCCCTGCACCCACTGTGACAAAACCTTTGGAACACATCAGAACTTGAGTCAACACCTGCTAGCGCACTTCAGGAAAAAGCCATATTCCTGCACCGGGTGCCAGAAGCTGTTTACCACAGGCCTCAGCCTGAGAGAGCATCAGAAAACTTTCCACCGGCTGAACACGTATTGCTGCCCTTATTGCGAAAAGAACTTTTTAAAACTCAGCCGTTGCAAAGAGCACCTGGTCACCCATAGCCGGGCAGACCCTTTCCAGTGCCTTTATTGCCCAATGGTGTTTAAACAGTTCATTGATCTGTCAGCACATATACAACTAAGGCATGCGCAAGTGAGTCCTGAAGCCATCCACGACACAGAAAAAAGGGCAAAAAAGTGCTTTCCCTGCCCACATTGCCAGAAAGAATTCAGCCGCTCCTATCTGCTGAAAGTTCACTTGCGAACTCACCCTGAGAAAAAGCCCCACAAGCGATCCTGTTGTGATAAATCCCGCAATCAAACAGGCAATCTAAATGTACACGAGATGAGTCGCACCGCAGAAAAAAACCACACCAGTATTCGTGCCCAGAGAATGCAGCTTGTCAATCCCAACCAGGACACCATCTTTGTCTGTCCGAATTCTCAGGCTGAATTTACCGACTACGCCAAGTTTGTTGCGCACGATATATTTCATAACAAGAGCAGCACCCTTGACTGCCCTGACCAACAGACCAAAAGTGAAGCCGATGTGAAAGACCTCCTGACAAGCCCCTGCAAAGAGATCTCCACTGCGCACCGGCTCAGCTATGAACCGTTAAGGCACGACAGCGAACAACAGCAGGCTCGCTCTGACACCTTCCTGTATTACTGCCCGGAATGTAGCGCACCCTACTCGCAATTAAGAACGCTGAAAAGGCACCTGAAGGAGTATCACCAGAAAGAGCCAAAGGATATTGAGATACAGGCAATAACGGCCGTGCGCATTGAAAACAACGGTATCAGGTGATTTCCTGGCTAAAGCGTGTGACACCAGGGACGCTGTGGTGCAGCTCCCTGGTGCCCGTCAGCCGGGCTACTCTGGCGTGGTCAAACCTTTGGGCAAACAGGCATTTGCCTGACCATAGAAGTGTATTTCCCGTTGCGGAAATGGAATGGTGATACCTTCACGATCAAAGCGCACTTTCACTTCGCGGGTGATATCCCAGTACACATCCCAGTAGTCATCCGTTTTTACCCAGGGGCGCACGATATAATCCACTGACGACTCATTCAGCAGATGCAGACGTACCACATGCTCTGGCGTTTTCAACACTTTCGGGTGACTGATGACAATATCGTGCAAAATTTCTTCGACCCTCTCGACGTTATCGCTGTAGGCGGCACCGAACACCATATCAACCCGGCGCAGCCGTTCTGAGGTCAGGTTCTTGATGGTCTCGCCCCAAATCTTGGCGTTTGGCACCAGAAATACCTGGTTGTCAAAGGTACGGATGGTGGTATTGACCAGACTCATCTTGCCCACCTTGCCAGCAACACCGCCGGCCTCGACAAAATCACCGACATCAAATGGACGATAGATCAGAATCATCATGCCCGAGGCAAAGTTGGAGAGCGTATCTTGCAAGGCAAAACCAATGACGATACCGGCAACCCCCAGACCGGTCAGCACCGGCGCCAAATCCAGTCCAACCTGGGCCAGGGCAAACAACAGCCCGAAAATCAATACAATGTTACTGCCAATCTTGATAAAGAAATCTTGAACAAGAGTACTGAATTTAGCTCTCTTGTGGGTGACCGCCCGGGAGATAACCCGCCGCACCAGCCGTGCCAGCATAACGGTGGCAGCCATTAGCAAGGCAAACAACATCAGACGAGAGATAAGCCCCCCGACATTGCTTTTAACCCAGTGCACACAGTCTTCCCAAAAACCCAACACCACGGTTTTCAGGGTGCCAAAGTCAACCACCGCTTTAGCCAGGTTACCGGTCGTTTTGAAGATCAGCTCGTTGTAGTGGTCCACGGGCAAGCCCTGTTCCTCCATCAGGACAACCACCTCACGAAGATTGTTGACCGCACTGTGTACCAGACGATTCTGAGTGGCAACCCTGGCTTGCATGGCGCTGCGGGCATCGGCCGGAAGGGAGCGGATCTCATTCTCCAGCAGCTCCCTCATGCGCGAATTGTTGCGCAGATAGGAATACATAAAATCGGCGTAGCTGGTGATTTCACGATTCAGCTGCTGCTGTTCAGCCTTCGTGTCGATCTGCCAGTCTTCCAGCAGCTTCAGGTTGTTTGCCCGTTCAGCAATCAGCCAGTTAATGTAGACATAAAAGTCGTTGATATTGAATAGCACCAGCAACTGTTCATCGGCACTGGATTTTTCATACTGGGCAAACAAATCGCCCAGGTCAGTGGACGCAGGCGCTAGACGCGCTTCGAAAAAATTAATTTCTTCTTTGATCAGATCTTCGCCCAGGGCGATGGCTTCAGGCGTATTGGCGCTTCTGACCTGGACAAGGAATTGATCGATCTGGCCGGTGGTGTTGCGGATTTCGGTAACAACCTGCTGCTGAATCAGATCCTGATTCATCTCGGACGTGCTGCTTTTCCAACTCTCCTCTAACTGACTTATTCGCTTGTTGGCAGCCTCAATGCCATTTTTGATCATGGCATGCTCAGCCACCAGCTCATTGAGTATCGGTGCTTTGGTTGCCGGGGGGGGCGTGGTATCAGCCCAACTGTGAAAGGAAAAAAATAATAAAATCCATAAGGCTTTCAGGAACATTGCATGTCTCCAGAGTGAAAAAATGGTTCTGAATTGGTCGTCAGGGAATGGATGTCTATTTCAGGAAAAACCAGGGTTGCTGCAAACTCCACCATTGACAGCTCCCTGAAAAAACCAGCCGCACAAAAATGAACTAACTTGCGAACTCTCAGTCCAAAACTGGGACAGATGGGGTCGGTTGGCGCCTGTATAGCACAAAAGTTCCTAAAAAATCACGAAACTTCAGCAGGTCTGGGTTACCACTTCAGTAGTAAGAATAAACATAACTGCCTTCTGGAACAGCAAATCATGAACAGTGAAGTCGCAGGCGCTGGCACCGGTTACTCACCACCCAAACGCCGTTACCCGGATGATCAACCGGTGACAATGTATAAAAGAAGGCGTTTAAGTCCAAGCAGAGCCTCAAGGCGACATGACCCACCGACGGTCTCCTGCCCCAGCGACTCGGGCTCAAACACCCCTCTGCCTGACCGAAAGGCGCAGGCAATCAACTTCAGGCAGCTGATTAAACGACGAAGTCTGCATGCTATGAAGCGTGAGTCAAAGCGCCTTGGTTGGCAATATTGTGGCAAAAAACATCTCCGCTTTGCCATTGCCATCAAAAAGTATACTCAGGAAAAAGGGTCGGGCCTGGCTACTGACGAAATCACCTTGCTAACAGAGGCCAGTAAGCGCTGGAAAATCAACCCAAACTGGAGCGGGAAAAGTCTGACGACGATCTTTCACTGCCTGACTGCTGCCGGTGCTTTCGTTTCCCCCGCAGGCATGACGTCGAGAACAGCCAAGTATCAGACTCGCCTGCTGGAAAGGCTGCTCAGTTCGATTCATATCAAAAGTCTCACCCCGGCGAATATGGATCCCCTGGGAGTGAGCTTCACCCTGTCCGCTATGGCCAAAATAGTGGACCACGGCATAGAGATAACATCTCTGTTCAAAGAAACCGCTGTTGCCTTGCTGGAATACGTCATCAGTCACCGCCACCTGTTCAGTGCACAAAGTATCTATCACCTCTTATGGACTCTGGCAACACTGGTGCGAAGTGGTCTGGAGCAGCCATTACTGGTGCCAAGGACGGTAACGGCTTTACTCCCCTTTGTCCTCAACCACAGCTCAGACGCCCTGGTACAGGAAATTTCTTCCAAGCTGTGCTCTTTGGTAACCCTGTTAGAGTTCCATTTGGAGATGACGCCAGAACTGCATCACGTACTAAAAAAACTGATCCAGTCGGTAACAGCTCAGGCGCAACACTTTGACGTGCGCCATATCGTTTTGCAGATCCAGACTCTGGCAAAGCTGCTCCATAGAGAGACGACACTGTCAAAGGAGATTTTAGAAGCGGCCAGCAAGCTGCTGGTGTGTCTCGTCCCCGCAGAACTGACGAACCATGAATTGGCCACTACGCTGTCGACTGTTGTTAATGTGCCAGAGGACGCCTTGCCATTGACCTCAACGCTGAGGAGCGTGCTGCGCGGGATAGTTGCTCACACCACAAAGCGTCGCAACTTTAAACACGATGACATCTCCATCCTTACCCAGTCAGTAGTGCTTCTGATGGAGCGTGCTCCAACGTTGACTCCTACTTTGAGAGCGGCAGCAATCCCACTGCTAGA
>JAQFVO010000113.1 GCA_027942505.1 Endozoicomonas sp.
GTGCTTATCTTGACAGTTTGAAAGGGATAAAAATTGACAACAGGGCAGTCAACACCCGGTTAAATAATCGACTGTACGACATTGGAGGTATTATTAACCAGAGCACATTATGCAGCAGTGCTGATTCGCGCTTTCTCAAGCCCGATTGCCAGAGCACGCTGGCCCAGTCCTGCCCGATACCACAGCGTTTATACTTACCACCAACTGCAGCCGTGCCCCTGGCTACGGGCCTGAGCACAGCCGCCATTGCCGGAATCCTTGCCGGTGGGGCCATTGTGTTGCTTGGGGCAGGTTATTGTTACTACCGCCAACGCGGCTCTGGTGGTGAAGAACAGGCAAGGAGGGCTGGCACTGTATAAGTCAGAAGACGTAAAAATTGACAGTGTACCATTGTTGTTTTTGCGATCAGGGTGGACGACCGCCTTCGAGGCTGTCGCAAAAAGCAAAAAAGCCTCGAACCAGAGAGGCACAAAGGGCACAAAGTTTTTACGGGCTTGCTGCGCCCGGTAAACAAAAAAGGCTTCCTTTGCATTCTTAGTTTAATATCGCCTGTTCGCCCAATCGATGCCGGATTGGGCATTGCACAAACACCGAAATTAACCGCCGTTTTTGCAGTGCAAAGTATTCTTATTCCGCCCCGCTCACTCACAACAAAACAGCTATGATCCAGCGTCGCCTGCTGCCATTTTCCTGATGGTGGATCCCTGCAATGTCAGTGTGGTTTAAAACGACAAAGACGTAATCTTTTTATAAACGACAATAATAACTTATTTTCAGGTTGCGTCTGCTCCAGCTATAAGAGCAAGTGCGGAGGAAACCTTCAATATGCTATCTCCTGCCCATCAGCCAGCACTCGGCTCAACTGCCGGCCCTGGTCTTTACACTTCCCCATCGCCCACGCCCGGCGCCTCGACCGCAGGCTTTTCTGTGACCGTGATGCCTGCCATTACCGCCTTTTTCTCCTCCCTCTCCCCCGGATACGTTCCCGAGGGTGGTCAGCGGCAATTGCTGGCATCAACGAGCTCAAATGCCGGTAAGACGTCCGCTGGAAAAACAGGGAAAGACGACGCAAACAATGTACTGGATAAGGTCAAACTGGCCTGCACCATCGCCTCCTGCCTGGTGCCTACGGCCCGGATGGTCAGTGAGGCTGTCGCCACTGTCTGCTCTTCCTTTACCCTGGCCCAGACCATTGGCAGTGTGCTGGAACGCAAAGATACTGAACAGCAGTCTGGTGAAAAACCAACCCCAGCATCCCGCCCTGGCAGCAACGGTGCGGCTGCCGCTGCGGTCCTGACGCTGGTTGCGCTGGATAACATGGCCCCGGCTGCTGCAGTGCCCCCACGCGGTGAGCGCGGGTCACCGGAACAGCCCATAGAGGTTCCCGATAGCGAAACGCTGGGTAAAATCGGCCAGGCCGATTACCCGGCCGATGCCTACTACGTCCAGACCACCGATCTCGATGGTTTCGGGTTCAAGGGTAATAAGTCGCTGGTATTTAATGGCCATTACAACGGTCACCATCACAACATTGAGGGGTTGCAGACCTGCCTGTTCAACCATTTGCAAGGTACCGTCAAAAACCTGACCCTGACCAGCGCCATAATCGGTGGCAATGGGCAACCCACGGCAGTGGTTGCCTGCACCATGAGTGATGCCAGCGCTATCGAATATGTGCGCTTGAGCGATTGCCTGATTAACAACCGTGGGTCCGCTCCAACCGGAGCCATCTGTGGCGAACGGGTCGGTGAGTTCAACAGGGTTGCCAATGCAGTTGTCCTGAATTCAATGCTGGTAACCGAGGGCTCGAATGCCCCGGCCGGTATGGTTGCCGGGAAGTGCCAGGGCAGCACAAAGGGGGTCGATATTATCAACAGCCAGGTAGTGACCCATGGCAACGGCTCTCATGCGGGTCTTGGCTGTGGTGTCATGAATAACATGATGGACCAGATGGTCTCTGCCTGCTCACAGGTAATTACTCACGGGAACAACGCCATTGCCGGCATCGGGGCCGGGGTGATCAATAACGGCCGGTTGGGTCCACTGACGTCTGTTGAAAATTCAGTCACCACTAAGGGGGCCGGAGCACCTGCCGGGATTGGTGCGGGATCGGCCAGATCAAGCTGGCTGCAAAACATCAATGCTGTGAACGACATGGTTATCACCGAAGGGGCAAATTCCAGCGCCGGTGTTACGGCCGGCTTTCTTGACGAGCTCGGCCGTGCCATCAATATCTCCGCAGTGGACTGTCAAGTGATCACTGAGGGGGACGGGGCCTTCGCGGCAGTCTGTACCGGTGACAAGGCGCCAGGTTCTGTTGAGGCAAGTTGCACATCGGTGGGTAGCTCTGCACGAGCTGAGGGTAAATACAGCAGTGCTGAGCTTACTGACAGAGGGCAAGGATTAACAATCGGTATCAAGGCACTCAGCACCTTGGTAAACGACAAGCTTTACAATACAGGTGACGTTAATAACCGCAACACATTATGCAGTTCTGCTGATCCGGACTTTATCCAGCCCGATTGCCAGACTGCGCTACTGCCCTGCCCCATCCTCACGGCCACTGGCAGTGGCCTGAACACAGTCATCCTTGCCGGGGTCATTGCCGGTGGGGCCGCCCTGGTGCTGATTACGGCAGGATGCTGTTGCTACTGCCTGTGTTGCCGCAACCATGGGAAAAGAAGTGCCAGAAAGAGCTGACCCTGTGATGGGTCAGAAGGATTTAGAAATGACAGATGACAGATGACAAATAGCTGGAATTTTTAAGCATTCTGTCTTCCTGGCAACAAAAAAATCGCTGATAAGCTGATGAACAGTACGGAGGAAAATGTGCAGTCGCTCTTTGGTTCCCATCCACCGCTGTCCGGTGCGACGACGAGTCCCGGCGTCTTCTCTTGCGCGTCATCTGCGGTGTCGCAACCTTGGGGCACATCGGGTCGGTTTTCTGTGTCGCCCTTGCCAGTGATTATCTCTTTCCTCTCCTCCCTGTCACCTGCTTATACCCCTGAAAGTAAACGACAGATATTGAAAACGCCAGCATCGTACGACACCGGAAAGTCAATCAGCAAGAGTTGGGAAGACAACGCCAACGACGTGCTCCACAAGGTCAAGCTGGCCAGTACTGTAGCTTCCTGCTGGGCGCCACCACTACAGGCAGTCTGCGATGTTGTTGCCACCCTCTGTTCCTCGTTCGGCCTGGTCCACGAGCTGGGCAATGTGCTGACAGTGGCTGGTAAAAGTCCCCAGCCGGCTCCGGCCGTTTCCAGGGCAGCGCTGGCTACCCTCGCTCTCGTGACCATGGACAATCTGGCCTCAGCGTCGGCTGTCCCGGCACCGGGTGAGCGCGGATCACCTCAGCAGCCCATCCGCGTTCCAGATAGTGAGACACTGAGCAAGATCGGTCAGGCAGGCTATCCGACCGATGCCTTCTATCTTCAGAACAACAGCTTTCACCATAACAGCACGATCCCCGGAATATCCTTCAAGGGTCACTATGATGGCGGCTGTCACACCATCAGCGATCTCAAAACGTGCCTGTTCGCCGATATTGAGCGCCACGGCGTTGTCAGCAATCTGCGCCTTGCCAACGCTCACATTGACGAGGACCGCCAGAACCTGGGAGCGGTGGCCTGTGTCATGGCCCCCTATTCCAGCGCCCGGGATATCCAGGTAGAACACGCCTTCATTGAAAGTCGGGGGGTGGGTAGTGATAAACAGTCGGCGACTGTCGGAGTCATTACCGGACTCCAGCAAAAAGGGGCCATGATCAGTGGTGTTGATCTGCAAAAATGCACGGTCCTCAGCTATGGCGATTACGTCTCAACCGGGATGGTCGGGGGGCTGGTTATTGGCGAACTGGAACTGGCAAAGGTTCTGGAGTCACACGTCGTGACCTTTGGCCGGGAGGCCCCGGGTGGGATCGGCGCCGGGGAGTTGCAGGGGGTGATTGAGGATCTGGGAGCCACTGATAGCGTAGCCACCACCGAGGGCGTCGACGCTGATGCTGCCATTGGCGCCGGATATCTTCACTCCGGGGGGAAAATAAAGTCCCTGAGTACAAAAAACTGTCATGCGACAACGGCCGGCGACGAATCGGACGCAGGCATCGGCGGAGGGCTGGTCATCGGCAGACTGGAACAACTGACCATTGTCCACAGTTCCACTGAAACCCTCGGTAAAGATGCCCAAGCTGGCTTGGGTGGTGGGCAGGTTGGCTACGGGGATATCGGTGAACAGGGCGTCGTTGATACCATGGTGTGCGTGGCCAGTGAGGTAGCCACCTGGGGTGAAGGGAGTTCCGGGGGGATTGCTGCCGGGTCCCTCAACGGCAACGTACGTCAGGTCACTTCGGTCGGTTGTCGTATCGAGACCAATAGCACCAACACCAGTGCCGGTATTGGTGCCGGCGTTAATCACGGACGAATCATTAATATTATCTCGGTGAATGACACTGTTCGCAGTACAAAAGCCAGTGACAGCCTGGGCGCCGGGGATAACCAGGGTATTGTAGAGAGAGTCTCGTCCTCTGCCAGCCAGATCAACGGTGTCGAACAAACGGACAATCCTCCTGCCCTGGAGGGCCTTTGCCTAGGCGCAGACCCACGCTTTGTAGCCAGTAACTGCACCATTTCTCCCTCCCCCCTTGCCAGTGCACATTCCAACTGTACTTCGGTACCGATAGTAACGAAGTGTGGGTCGCCCTGGCAGCCCATTGCGATCAGCGATGCCACGACCCTCAATAGCATTGGCCGCAGTACCGATTACCCGACAGATGGCCACTATGTTCAGACCAGCGATCTGGACGGTACTGAATTCAGCAATCCGTCGCTGGTATTTACTGGTCATTATGACGGGCAGAACCATACCATTCGTGGGCTGGGCTCATGCCTGATCAACGATCTGCGCGGCACCCTCAGAAACCTCCAGCTGATCGATGCGCGCATCGTCAGTGATGGTGATCATGCGGCGGTGGTCGCCTGTAAAATGACTGATGCCGCTCTGGTTGAAAATATCCGGATCAATAACAGCCAGGTCACCACCCACGGACAACAGGCCATGGCCGGTATCATCAGTGCCCGGCGGATCGGTGATCACAACCGGGTGGCCCGGGTTGAGGTGTACCACTCAGCGGTTGAAACACACGGGGACCGCTCCGATGCCGGGGTTATCGCCGGCCTGTGTGACGGGGTGACGGAGCAGGTCGCCATTCACCACAGCCGGGTAAAAACCCGTGGTAACGGTGCCATTGCGGGCCTTGGCGGGGGTAAGGCCAGTGGCCGGTTGAGCCAGTTTTCCACCACCTGCTCCAGGGTAGAAACCCATGGCCACGGTGCCATAGCCGGCATCGGGGCCGGCACCTTTATTGATGGCCGGCTCGGACCCATGACAGTAATCAGGAGCAACGTCAGCACCACAGGCACAACAGCCATTGCCGGAATCGGTGTTGGGGAACTGCACTGGACCGGGCAGGCTCTTGACATTAATGCTCTGTCCAGTCGGGTCCACACCAGCGGTGGCGGCTCCAGCGCCGGCGTGGGTGTCGGCAGCATTAATGCTTATGGCGAGTCGGTGCGCGTCATTGCAGCACAGTGTCAGGTGCTCACCGAAGGGGCTGGCGCCAATGCCGGTATTGGTGTCGGCACCATCAATGCGCTTACCCGCTACGGGCTCGATGTCACCTCGTTGAACAGTACGGTGCAGGCCAGGGATCAATCCAGTCGTGCCTCTATCCCCGGTACTCTTTTCAACGGTTCAGAAGCCAGCGCCGTCGGCAGCACAACGATAAACACCCGGGTAAATGATAATATGTACGACGATCAACCACTGGCTGGGAACATCAGCAACACATTTTGTGCCCGGGCCGATCCGCGTCTTGTCTATCCCGACTGCCAGATCAACCGCACAGCACTACCAGGCAACTGCGTCCCGCTGCGCTTTGCCTCACTGGTGGCATTAAATGGCACCAGCCCATCCGGGGTCTGTTCACCGCCCCCTCTTCTGTCGATGGCTGCTACCTCGTCTCCTCTCGTGGTCAGTGGACTGAGCACCGGGGCATTGGTTGGCATTGGGCTGGGTGCGACGTTTTTTCTGCTCGGCGCCGCCGCCCTGACCGGATGGTGTTGTCTGACCTCGCGGCGGGTGTCGCCCGAACAGCATATCGGCGGTGATCAGGACATCTTATTTTTAAACGATGATGACAGCTTGTGATGGTGGATTTCTCGCTTTCGGGTGTCGCAAAAAGCAAAAAAGCGTTGAACCACAAAGACACGAAGGCACAAAGGAGGCTTTTTTTATTTGCCCACGCAGCTCAGGCAAGCCCAAAAAAACTTTGTGTCTTCGTGCCTTTGTGGTTCCCTTCTTTTCAGAGCCTTCTGCAACGCCCTCCTTCGCTGTCGTAAGAGGTCGAAGAGATTTGAATTTGAACCACAAAGAGCACTATGAAGAGCCTTTCTTTTCCTTTGTGCTCTTTGTGGTTCAAATTGTAGGTTGCCTCTGCGTATGGCAAGGTTTTCACTCTTTAGTCAGTGCCATTGATATTCAGAGCGTTTTTTATTCATCATCTTGATGAACCACTCTGGCCCGGCAAAACAATAATCCAACGTAGCTCAAATTTACAGGCTACCATTTTGGCTTGAGCAATTTTTTAGTGACCGTCATTTTTGCAGGACAGTGACCATTTGAGGGTAAATCCATGCAGGTGAGCAGGCAGCCTCCGCTTCCGAGAGTACCATGGTCTGATCAAGCCACTTTAGCCGCCGCACAGTTTCACTGTATGCCCGTTGACAGAGCCACTTGCACAGCGGCCGTGAGCAGGAACCATAACGCCTTTTCGTGGCCGGAAAAGAGTCTGGATCAATTTTCCGTCAGCAGTGGGGCGCAAGGCAATACAACAACCAGCATGGTGATTACTGGTGATGCACGCTTGGGCCTTACAGCCAACCATTGGGTAACGGCGAACGATTTTCCCCACAGTCCCACACCCTCCAGTCAGTGGTATCAGTCCTACTGTGATCAGCAAAGTTTCGTTCCGTATTCCCGGCAGCCAGCACATTTTATGTCTTCTACAGCTGACTCGGTACAGTGGTACGGGCAGACAAGACCAAAAACCAGGTGCCCGGCAATCCCCAACAGTAACGACACACCGGCCCATGCAATCGGTAACGTCTTTAGCAGCCTCAGCACTGATGGGATTGATCCATGCTTTTTAGCCAGACATTCACAGGATGACTATCTCAAGAACCCCGGGAAAGTTGCAGCTGATCTGAATAACAGGATTGTCGATGTAAAAAGCTGTATGAGAGAACCTTTGCCGGGGTACGATGCCAGACCAGTGCTCCCTGACCACAGTGTGGTCAACGGCGGACTGCCTGCGTACAACTGGGCTGATCCACCGCGCCGTCACGTTACAGTCGGTCCCGATTACTGTGGGCTACCTCTGGCCGACTCACAGACACAGCAATCAGGCAGTCCGAAATACTCTGCAAGCTCCTGGCAACAGGCTGCCGCACTATCAAATCGTCCAACAGGGGCTGACGGAGGTTTTCCACCTGCACACTCTGGTAGTGACCACTCCTCTTATTCCCCTTTGCAAACGTCAGGGGAAGTGGTAAAAACAACCGACATCAGCGCAACCATACCTGCTAAGCCCGAACAGCGTGTTGATGAACCCGCTTCTGAATCGTCAAGTCCAGATGTGTCTTTAACACCAGCCGCAACTGTTGACACGGCTGCTAATGAGAGTGACTCTGACGACAGCCTGAAAGATTTGCATAAGAGAGTTGAAGAAGCCAGCGCGTTGGTTGAAAGAGTTCTGAGAGAACGGGAAGAGCGCGAGGAGTTTGAGGCCAATTTGAGACAGCGTGAGAATGCAATACGATCAAATCGCCCAACAGGGGCTGCCGGAGGTTTTCTACCTGCACTCCCTGGTAGCGACTACTCTTCTTATTCTCATTTGGGAACGTCAGAGGAAGTGGTAAAAACAACCGACATCAGCGCAACCATACCTGCTAAGCCCGAACAGCGTGTTGATGAACCTGCTTCCGGGTCGCCAGATGTGTCTTTAACATCAACAGCAACTTTTGACACGACTGCTCGTGAGAGTGAGAGTGACTCTGACGACAGCTTGAAAGATCTGGAGGAGAGAGTCGAAGAAGCCTGCGCGATGGTTGAAAGAGTTCTGAGAGAACGGGAAGAGCGGGAGGAGTTTGCGGAAAAACAAAGACAGCGTGAGAATAAAATAAGAGCCGATCGAAGAAGAGAACAACAAGCACGGGATGAAAAGGAGTTGGAATATGCTAAATCATGGCCGACTGAGCAAGACGCCGTCACCACGGAGAACCAGTGGCTTTGCGAGCACTACCAGCGACACTGCCGAGTAAAATTTGAGTGCTGCAACCTGTTTTATCCCTGCCACCGTTGTCACAATGACAGTGATGAGTGTTCCAATGCGGAGGCCAAGGCGTTGCTAGCAACCCACTATAAATGCCGTCATTGTGATCATGAAGAAGAAATTGATGAGAATTCACACCACTGCTCAAGCTGTAAAGCCAAAATATCAGCCTACTTTTGTGCAATTTGCAAACATTTCACCAGCACTGATAAAAACCCCTATCACTGTAAAAAATGCGGAATTTGCCGAATTCACAAAGATAAGTCTTTCCACTGTGATGTATGCAATGTTTGCCTGGACAAGAGGCTTGAGGGAAAACACAAATGCCGGCCCGACTCAGGGCATGATGAGTGCCCCATTTGTCTTGAGGATG
>JAQFVO010000115.1 GCA_027942505.1 Endozoicomonas sp.
ACCGTACAGCGTACTTTTCTGGGGGCGCATGCCTTACCCCCGGAGTTTGACCAGCAGGGCGATGCTTACATAGAGCACGTCTGCCAGACCATGATACCGGCAGTGGCTAGGGAGCAGCTGGCCGATGCTGTGGACGTGTTCTGCGAGAGTATTGCCTTTACCCCGGCCCAGACCGAACGGGTTTTTCAGGCGGCAAAAGCCCACGGGTTAAGAGTCAAGCTCCATGCCGAGCAGCTCTCCGACAGTGGTGGTACGACTCTGGCTGTCACGCATCAGGCGCTCTCGGTGGATCATCTGGAATACCTCAGCCCGTCCGGCATTGATGCGCTGAAAAACAGCAACACGGTGGCGACATTGCTACCCGGTGCCTTTTACTATCTGCGCGAAACTCAACTGCCGCCAGTGAGCGCACTGAGAGCTGCGGGTGTGCCCATGGCCATTGCCACCGACCTGAACCCGGGCACATCACCGTTCGCCTCCATCCGCTTGATGATGAATATGGCCTGCACGCTGTTTCGCCTGACGCCTGCGGAAGCACTGGCCGGCTGCACCCGTCACGCGGCCCGGGCACTGGGGTTGCAGGAGAGTGCGGGGATGATCAAAACCGGTATGGTCGCTGACCTGGTGCTCTGGCCCATTGCACACCCGGCAGCCCTCGCTGCCGGGCTGACCGGCACCTTGCCCTCCGTAGTAATCAAAAATGGCGATGTAGTGAAGTCCACCCTGGCCCACCAGCGCCCCTTTTGCTGGACTGGCCGCGTTGACCAGGAAACTGATAGCGCCGCTGCCCAGCGCTGGCATCAGCAGGTGGGACGCTGGTCGCCCGATTGTGCGCCCGGCCTGACTTTGCTTGGCTTTGCTTCCGATGAAGGTGTACGGCGCAACCAGGGTCGCCCCGGCGCCGCCAAAGGCCCTGACCATATTCGTCAGGCTCTGGCCAACCTGCCCTGGCGTGGTCAGGCACCGGTGTGGGATAGCGGCAATATCACCTGCCCGGGCAACGATCTGGAACAGGCGCAGCGGGACTATGCCCGGCAGGTTTCGGTGCTGTTAAACCAGGGGCAAATGGTGGCGGGGCTGGGCGGTGGCCACGAAATAGGCTGGGGTTCTTACCTGGGCTTGATGCTGCACCTGCAAGATC
>JAQFVO010000147.1 GCA_027942505.1 Endozoicomonas sp.
CAGTGTCATCGCTGACCAGATGGCCGAAGCGATGATTTATGGCACTGACCGGGGAACACAAGCATGATCACAGATGATCAGTCCGCCGTTGTCCAGTTTCTGGATGCCGAAGGCGGGGCGGTGCAGAACCTGCCAGAGTGGGTCAATGATCAGACGACGTTAATTGATTATTACCAGGCCATGGTAACGGCCCGGCTCAGTGACCAGAAGGCGGTCGCCCTGCAACGGACCGGCAAAATGGGTACTTACCCATCGTGCCTGGGGCAAGAGGCGATCAGCCTGGTTTGTGCCGCTTTACTGCGTCAGGACGATGTCTTGATTCCTTACTACCGGGACCTGCCGGGATTGCTGCGCCGCGGCATTCCACTGAGTGATGTCCTGCTCTATTGGGGCGGCGATGAGCGTGGCAGTGCCAGCAATGCCTGGGGTCAGGACTTGCCCAACTGCGTTCCCATCGCTACTCAGGCGGGTCACGCAGCAGGGGTTGCCACCGCCATCAGAATCCGCCATGACGCCGGTGATCCCATGAGAGTTGCCTTGTGTGCCCTTGGTGATGGCGCCACCTCCAAAGGTGATTTTGCTGAAGCCCTTAACCTGGCCGGCGCCTGGCAGTTGCCGGTGGTTTATATCATCAACAACAATCAATGGGCGATCTCCGTACCTCGCGCCATACAGTCCGGCGCCCCGACTTTGGCTCAAAAAGGGGTAGCAGCCGGACTGCCATCATTTCAGGTGGACGGCAACGACGTGATTGCCCTGCACGAAGTGATCAGTGCTGCCATTGACCGCGCTCGCCAGGGCAAAGGTGCTACGGTGATTGAAGCGATCAGTTACCGCCTCAGTGACCACACTACAGCAGACGACGCCAGTCGTTATCGTAACAGCGACGAACTGCAAGAGGCCTGGCAAAAAGAACCCATTAAACGTCTGCGACACTTTCTGCATCAGCGTGGGCTGTGGGATGAAAACAAGGAACAGGTTCTGAAAGAACAGGCAGAGCGCATGATCAAGAAAGCGGTGCAGACCTACCTCAACACCCCGCTCCCCACCATTGCAGACCTGTTTGATTATCACTACGCCAACACCCCAGACCAGCTGGAGGAGCAGAAGCGTGATGCCCTGAACAGGGAAGAGCTGCGGCAAAAAATGCAGCACAACGAGGCCGTCGGAGGTCATCAACATGACTGACAAACTGACCATGGTTGAAGCAGTGAACCTGGCCCTTGACCATGCCATGGCCAATGATCCTGATGTGGTGCTGCTGGGTGAGGATATTGGCGTCAATGGTGGTGTATTTCGGGCCACTGCCGGCCTGCGTGACAAGTACGGCCTGAAGCGGGTGATGGATACACCGCTGGCAGAAACGTTGATTGCCGGGATCAGTGTCGGCATGGCCACTCAAGGCATCAAGCCTGTGGCTGAGATTCAGTTTATGGGCTTTATCTTTCCGGCCATGGAGCAACTGATCTGCCACGCTGCCCGGATGAGAAACCGCACCCGCGGACGTCTGACCTGCCCCCTGGTAGTCCGTGCGCCCTATGGCGGGGGCATCCACGCTCCGGAGCACCACTCAGAAAGCACCGAAGCCCTGTTTGCCCATATTCCCGGTTTGCGCGTGGTTATTCCCTCTTCGCCAGTCCGGGCTTACGGTTTGCTGCGCGCTGCCATTAATGAGCCGGACCCGGTTATTTTCCTGGAACCCAAACGCATTTACCGGGCCAGCAAGCAAGTAATCAAGACCGACACTCTTCCCCTTGACACCTGTTTCACCCTGAAGACAGGGCATGATATCACGCTGGTCAGCTGGGGCGCTTCGCTGCGAGAAACCCTGGCGGCGGCCAAGGTCCTGGCCAGTCACGGTATCAGCGCCGAAGTGATTGATGTGGCCACCATCAAGCCCCTGGATATGGCCACCATTGTCACCTCGGTTAAAAAGACCGGTCGCTGCGTTATTGTCCATGAAGCGTGTCGTAGCTTTGGTGTCGGTGCCGAGATTGCCACCGGGTTGATGGAACGCGCTTTCACCGAGCTACGGGCACCGGTGGTGCGGGTCGCGGGTTTTGATACAACGATGCCGTACTATCGAATGGAAGACCACTACCTGCCGCAAGTTGATGATATTGTCAGAGCCAGCATCAAGAGTCTGGCCTGGTGACACCCCGAATAGATAATAAGAAGGTCTTATCATGCGCTTTTTTAACTTACCAGATTTGGGGGAAGGTATTCCCGAAGCGGATATCGTTGAGTGGCATATTCACGAAGGCGACAGCGTCAAAGAAGACCAGCCCATGGTCTCTGTGGAAACTGCCAAGGCCATTGTGGAAGTGCCCGCGCCATGCTCGGGCGTTATCGCCCGGTTGTGCGGCCAGCCTGGTGACACCATTCTCACCGGCGCACCGTTAGTGGAGTTTGTCAGCGATGAGGAGAATAACGCCACAGTGGTGGGCAAGCTGGCCAGCGATGACGCCACGGATAACAGTGATGAGTCGTTTATTATCGGCGCACCGCCAGGCATTGGTGAGCAAAACACCAGCGGTGATCTGCATAACAGTCTGCACCGACTGGCCAGGGAATTTCAGGTTGATGTCGCTCCTGTTAACAGAAGCCACCAGCCGCAGACCGTGGCATATCCACTTGAGCGGCCAGAACCCTTAAAAGGTGTCCGACGCCATATGGCAAGAACCATGAGCCAGTCTCACGCCTGTGTGGTGCCGGTAACGCTGTTTGACGATGCCGATATCGACCACTGGCCCGCCGGGGAAGACATAACGATTCGCCTGATTCAGGCAATCGCTGCCGCCTGCGCGGCTGAACCGGCGCTGAATGCCTGGTTTGATGGCGCCAGTGAGTCTCAGCAACGGCACGAGACGGTCAATCTTGGTCTGGCGGTGGACAGCGAAGAGGGCCTGTTTGTGCCCGTGCTGAATGATGTCGCCAGCATGTCAGGCGCAGAGATTCGCCAACGTGTCAATGAACTCAGGGCCGCAGTAAAAGAGCGCAGTCTGGAAAATTCGGCGCTTAAGGGGGCCACCATCACCCTGAGTAATTTTGGTATGTTTGCTGGCAAATACGCGACGCCGGTTGTGGTGCCGCCGACCGTCTGCATTATCGGTGTCGGGCAACTGCGTGAAGCCATCCTCAGTGTTGATGGTCAGGCTGTCAGCCATAAAGTGTTGCCCCTGTCATTGTCGTTTGATCATCGGGCGGTGACTGGCGGTGAGGCGACACGCTTTTTACACGCCATGATGACCCAATTGCAGAACTGATACTCAGCCTGCGCCAGTGTAATTATGACGCCGAAAAATTGTGGCCAAAGGAGTGGCCTTGCCGATAGCCAACATGGTGTCAATGAGATTGATATTTACGGCCTTCCCAAACTGCCTGATTCGTTAACGCGCTCTATCCCGGGGTCTGCACCTCGACCCCGTCCGCAACGCAGCGGGTTCGGACGTAAGGCCATTAATTTCAACAACAACCAGTTTTAAGCGGCTATAACGAGGGTTCTCTGGTGGTGAGTACCCCACAAGGAGTGTGTTGATGAGCATGATTATCGATCGGCGGCTGAATGGCAAAAACAAAAGCACCGTCAATCGCAAGCGGTTTCTTGAACGGTACAGAAAGCACATCAAAAATGCCGTATCCGATGCCGTCAACAAGCGCTCCATCACCGATGTTGTCTCCGGCAGCGAAGTTACCATCCCGACCAAAGATTTGTCCGAGCCGGTTTTTCGCCATGGCAAAGGGGGCAAACGCCACCACGTACACCCGGGCAACAAGCAGTTTAATCCGGGCGATCGTATCAAGCGCCCGTCCGGCGGCGGTGGCTCAGGCAGTGGCCAGGGCAGCGCCAGCAATAGCGGCGAAGGGATGGATGAGTTCAGTTTCCAGATCAACCACGATGAATTTCTGGAGTTCATGTTCGACAACCTTGAACTGCCCAACCTGGTGCGCAAACAGCTTGCCGACATGACCCGATTTGAGACCCGCCAGGCCGGCTTCACCACCGCCGGCTCGCCCGATCGACTCAACGTGGTGCGTTCTCTGCGCTCAGCTCATGCCCGGCGCATTGCCCTGTCGGGCGGCAGTCGTCGGGAGATCCGGGCGCTGAAAAAAGAGCTGCGGCAAATGGAAGTAAGCCCGGATGAGGCTGACCAGTTGCGGGTTATTGAGTTAAAGGAGCGCATTCGTGAGCTGAATGCCAAAGTGAAAAAACTGCCCTTTATTGATGACTTTGACCTGAAATATAACAACGTGGTTAAAGTCCCCTCACCCAGCGACAAGGCGGTTATGTTCTGCGTTATGGATGTATCTGGCTCCATGACTCAGGATATCAAAGAGATGGCCAAACGCTTTTTTATGTTGTTGTACCTGTTTTTACAACGCAGTTACCAAGAGATTGAGGTGGTGTTTATTCGCCATCACACGGCGGCAAAGGAAGTGGATGAAAACGATTTTTTCTACTCCAGAGAGACGGGCGGTACCATTGTTTCCAGCGCCCTGGAAATGACACGAGAGGTCATCGACCAGCGCTACAACCCCAATGACTGGAATATTTACGTGGCTCAGGCATCGGATGGCGATAACTGGGAAGGGGACTCCTCTGTCTGCACCAAAATCCTGCGTGAGCACATTTTACCTAAGGTGCAGTATTTCTGTTACGTCGAGATTACTGACCGGGCCCAGCAAAATTTATGGCATGAATACCAGACGATCGCAGAGCAGTTCAAAGATCATTTTGCCATGAAACAGATCAAGTCACCCGGTGATATTTTTCCGGTTTTTCGTGAGCTGTTCGAAAGGAAGGCAAACGCCTGAGTGGACTTTGCCAGTCAACACTCTCCTGTCGTATTCCGGATCGATTCAACAAACGACAGTATAATTATTTCCAATAATTGGTGCTGGTCTGTCGAAGGAGATTAAAGCTTCCCGGCGAGCACCTCCGGGTATCGGGTTCATAGCACTTCGATAGACTCATACCCTGACGGATCCCTGATTCATGAAAGAATCGGACCAGGACAGAATCTTAATGACACGATAGCTCAGTTTATTCAGTCAGCGCATACACAAGAGCCACCTTTGATACGCAGATTACCCGTCAGGCTGAATGAGTGGTCAGGGCGGACGTCAAAACAGCAAGCCTGACCTGAAATAGCACAACAATCGGGGACCTGTGAACCTGAAAGGTGGCTCCATACTATTACCCTGAAATCGATAGCCGACTCTCCCGATAGCATTGGCAATATCATAATGAAATACCCGCAGGCATCGTTAAAACAGTCAGGTCATTAATACTGGTGCGCGCCCCATACCGGGGGGCAAAGTAATTACTAACAGGGCGGTTTTGTTTTGAACGACATATATAATATATTTGCATAACCCGAGAAAATCAGGCTGTTTTCTGTCGAATTGTCATCAGGTCTGGATTGCTAATCCATATTTCTTTACAATCCCCCAAGCCATTTTCTTATTATTTATCAAATGGCACTTCCATCCAAAAAACTCTTGATGTATAAAGAATACCGAATCAAACGCCAATACTTTTCCTCAAGCGGGAAGTACAATCAAAACCATGGAGTCGTCAGTTAGATGAACATTTTTGAAGAAGTTCTGCATCGTCTCAGCAGCAAAACTCGTGCACGTCAACTGTTTAAGGATGTACACGCCGAAGATCTCGAGCGTATCGTTTCCCGCTTGAATGATGTATTGACTGAAAAACAGGAAGCGCGTGCCAAAGATGAAGAAAAGCGTAAACAGAAGCTGGAAAACATCGAGGCCATCCGACAGCTCATGGCTGACCGTGGCATCTCCGTGAACGATTTAGGTCCGGGCACTCTGGAACAGGATGATGTGACAACAACCAAGCGTCGTCGCAATGTGCAAAAGTACACGTTTGAATACCAGAACGAATCCGGTGAGACAATTAAGTGGGAAGGTGCAACCACAGGACGTCTGCCACGTGACTTCCAGACCTACCTGGAGCGCACTGGCAAGAAGCGTCTGGAATGTGCTTTAGAGCCAATTCAGGAATAATGACAAAGGGCCTCAGGGCCCTTTTCATTGCCTATCAATATCCTCCGAATCACAATACAATCCGCGTCAGAGGAAAATGGCAGACAAACTCGCTGCCCTTACCAGGATGACTGCGGATGGTTATCCACCCCTCATGTCGCAGTAAAACGTGCTTGACGATAGCTAACCCCAGCCCGGTTCCCCCAGTCATCTGACTACGGCTCTTATCGACGCGATAAAATCGCTCCGTCAGCCGGGGGATATGTACCGGATCGATGCCAACCCCATCATCGCGCACCATCAGGTAGCCCCCTTGTTGATCGTGCCACCACTTCACCACCACTTCGCCACCGGCCGGCGTGTAGCGTACAGCGTTATAGACCAGGTTAGAAAAAGCGCTGCGCAGCTCCATCGGCTCCCCCTGCACGGTACTGTTGTCTGCGCATTCCAGGTGAACCCGATGCTGTTTTTCCCCACTTAATGCCCGGGCATCATCAATTATCCCGGCCAGCAGCGGTTTCAGAGACACGACCTGACTGCTCCTTTCCGGCTCGGTCGCTTCCAGGCGCGAGAGCAACAACAAGTCCTCTATCAGCCGTTGCATGCGCTCAGCCTGCTCCTGCATCCGACCCAGGGCACGACTAAACGCGGGGGGCGTCTCCGGGTTCATGGCCACCGCATCCCCCAGGGTTTCCAGATAACCGCAAATCACCGTCAACGGGGTTCTTAACTCGTGGGAGACATTAGCGACAAAATCCGTTCTCATGATTTCCAGTTGATGCAGTCGGCTGACATCGCGCACCAGCAGTAGCCGGCTTCCCTGGCCGTAAATGGTAATGGCTATTTGCAGTTGCCGACCTTCATAAACCGGGGAGTCGATCTTGATCGGTTCCTTCCCGGTGCTGTTTTCCATGTACCGGGCCAGTTTGGGATTTCTGACCAGGTTGGTCAGGGGCTGCCCCTGATCGTCAGGCATGTGTAAACCAAGCAGTTCACCGGCCGCACGATTCCACCATTCAAGGCATCCGTGAGCGTCAGCCATTAAAACACCGTCGTTTAATGCCGCAGTGGATTCCTGGACACGGTCGATAACGTTGGCCAACCGCTTCTTGGCGCGACTGTGCCGGCTCTGTATCCGATAGATGCTGTCAAAGATCTCCCCCCAGACCCCTGAACTCTCCGGCGGTTCCAGCTCCTGATCACCGGCCTGGTTAAGCCAGTCCAACAAGCGGCAGAGCTGGCGGTGGCTCCATAGTGTGTACAGCGCCAGGGCCAGAAAGAGTCCGGGGAAAATCTGGTCAACCAAGCACCCCACAACAAGACCGGCAGCCAGCGTCAATAGCACGCGGCCAGTCAGCCAATAACGGATAGACGTAGTGGTCATTGCTGTGCGGTTCTACACCCGGGTCGAGAAGCGGTAGCCCGTCCCCCTGACGGTCTGAATGTGGTTTTCATAGTTTATGCCCAATGCTTTGCGCAATCGCCGGATATGCACATCAACTGTTCGCTCTTCAACATACACGTTGCCACCCCACACCTGGTCAAGCAACTGGCCACGGGTATAGGCGCGTTCCTGGTGAGTAAGAAAAAATTGCAACAGGCGGTACTCGGTGGGTCCCATCTCTGCCGGGCAACCATCGATGCTGACCCGATGACTGACCGGATCCAGCTCCAGCCCGTTTACGGCAATGGTCGATAACTCGTCCATCCTCTGGGTGCGACGCAGGACGGCTTTCAGCCGGGCAATCAGCTCCCGGGGCGAAAACGGTTTAGTGATGTAATCATCTGCCCCAGTCTCCAGACCTTGTATTTTGTGGTCTTCCTCAGCTTTTGCCGTCAGCATGATGATGGGGATTTCGGCAGTCAACTGGTCACGCTTGAGCCGCCGGGCCAGTTCAATGCCGGAGACTTCAGGCAACATCCAGTCCAGCAGCACCAGGTCCGGACGGTGGTCGACCACCAACGAGTGGGCCTGCTTTGCATCGCCAGCCTCGAGACACTGATAGCCAGCCATTTCAAGAGCCATAACAACCATTTCCCTGATGGGCGCCTCATCATCCACAATTAAAATGGTTTTGCCAGACATGAAAATACCCCGAAGTTGACCCGGCGCTGGTTAGTGCGGTAACCGTCCATTAAGCCCATTATTTCAGCGGGGCAATAGTACAAAAAAATGACGTCTGTGAAAATCTGCCCGATCGTTGCCCGTGCGCTATTGGGGCACTTGTTCAGTGCCGCACTGATAGGCGTTGGCCATCAGGGTCACAGAGCTTGAGAAGTTAAATGGCTGATAGAGATAAAGCGTATCAGCGCCCATCGCCACCGCTTTTATGCTCATCTGGTTGACCGCCCCCCAGAGCATATCCCGGTCACTGTGCAGCCAGAAATCGTAAAAATGCCCCTCTGAGCCGTAGACCGTGCCTTTGCGTTCACATTGGGCAACGCGCTCTGTTTCATCCCAGATTACCTGAACCTTTCTCGACTCTTCTGTGGGAAAGGTGATGCAGCCACTCAGACTGGCTGACATGAAAAAACCCAGCAGGATTTTTTTATAGTGCATAAGCTGTCGATCCATCAAATGAATGAAAGTCGGGCAGTATCAGGGAAAAAGATTGTTAAGAGAATAGGGAGATTACTCAGCCAGGTGGCAGAATGACCAAACCCACCAGCCCGACTATCGAGCACAAAAAAAAGCCCCGACTGGCGGGGCAATAAACTCTCAGTACATTTTTTATTATTATCTCAGCCATCCGTGGCCGTGAGTTCCTTCCTGGAACTGCACTGAGTACTGCTCTCTTCCTGCTTCAGCAGTGCTATCTTTGTTATCGTTCCCGGCAACGGTTTGCTAAAGATAATAATTTCAGGTCAAGTCATGCCAAAAGCTTTTCGTTTCCTGCAATTTGGTCGCTGCGAGATCTGCGGTTTGGCGCAGCTGCCAGAAAGGTTGTCCTGTCTGATGATCCCGCTTGACCGGCAAAGAGTCCGCTTTTTTACCCTGTTTTACTGTTCCGATAACCCCGAGTGCCACTGCAAGGCACTCGATAAATTATCCGAAACAGAGCAATTGCACAGCACTGGCTGACGCCTGCACGGCTAATAGAGAGGATATATACCTTCTTCTTCCAGCGAGTAATTTCCACCTGGCTCACTGTTTACAATGCTGACGGCAAACTGATCGGCCATAAAGTGAACCAGCATGTACTTCTGAAACACCACAGCCCCACCAAGAAAAACCGGTAAGTGCTGACCCATACCATAGAAATTCTCTAGTGTGTAAAAGCCCACCTGGCCAATATATTGGTGTATGTGCCCGGCGAAAATGGCTGAGACTTTGTACTGGCGCAGAATATCGATGATGTCATCGGTAAAACCGGCAATATGGTAATTGAGAATAATATGCTTGCCTTCCCGGCTGGCCTGTTCCAGGTCGTCAATCAGCCACTGTCTGGCCGATTCAATCTGATAATAGTCGCGCCGGGCTTTATTAAAAATCCAGCCATTCCAGTTGGCTGTGTAGGTTGGGTAATTATTGAGTTGAACGAAGTGAATATCACCGACATCCCACGAGTAGGCAAAACTTTTACTGTACTTTCGTTTCAGTGAAGGAAACTGGTAATACGTGCCTGAGTCATGATAATCAAAACTGCGGACATTCAATGTGCCGACATGATTCTTCAGGTATTGCATCATCCGGGTGGCACAACGATTCTCGAAGCAGTCATCGACATTGTTGGCCATATCGTGATTACCAAGACCCGGGTAGACAGTCATGCGCAACCGTTCATGATACAGCTCACGATAGGCATCGAGCTGCCAGTCGTGGCCGAAAGCGGTCAGGTCACCATTGATAACCAGGCCGGCCAGGTGTGCCTCGCCCAGATCGTCCTGTAACGCATTAAGACTATCGACCTGGTTGATATTTTCCTGCCAGGCCTGCTCACGGTCATCACAGTTTTCGCCCTCAGTTTTGCACGACCAGGGGTATTGAGGGTCAGACATAAATGCCATGTAAAAACCCTGTTCAGCAGCAGATAATTGCTGTTGGTCAGGCTCTCCCGGATCAAATTCTGCTGCACTCACACTGGCAAACAGCAAACCAGCAAGTAACATAAGAGGCTGTCGATGCATAATCCTGACCACGCAGTCTGTGGAAAATTTTTATTAGAACTAACATTTTGATAAACCAACCATTTATCGACAGCCAATGCCTTTGGCTGAACAGCCCGTGAAAGTATTTGCTATCCTGATCCGAGTCTTCACGAAGCACTGACGGATTCACCCCCCCGTGGAGCACATCGGTTATCGAGCATCACCTGCCGTCGCCGACTTATCAGGTAATGGATTCGCTAAAAAGAACAAGAGACGCGCACTTATGAGAAAAGGATGTTTACTGGGCTTGATCCTGTCAGGTCTGGTCACCTCGGCCTGCTCTGAGGAGAAGCTGTCATTACCTGCCGGGACCACGGCAAAGCCTCTCTACCAAAAGCACAGCGTCGAAGAGATCCTCAACACCTCTGACGATGAAGAGCTGGTCAAGGTGTCTGGTGAAATCGTGAAAAAAATCAAAGACAGGATCTACCTGTTCCGTGGTGAAACCGGGGAGATCCATGTGGTCATTGAGGAGTCGGCTCTGTCTGAGACTGGGGTCAGGCTAAAGTCCCCAGTAGTCATCAAAGGTGAGGTGGATAACCCACCTGACAAGGCGCCCAGAATTGACGTCGAGAACATTCACTACGTGTTTTAGGAACCTGTCTGAGAATATCGCCCGTAGCTAGGATTGCGAGAAATTGAGGATAAAAATTCCTGCTTCTGGGAAGAATAGCGGGGTTATTTGACAAAGAAGCAGGAATTTTCAGAGCAATTTATTGCAGCCCATTCACTCATGGGCGTTCTATCATGCTCTCTGGGAATGGCCGAGGCCGATTGGGTATCGTGGCTGACGGTGAAAACCCGTACGCCCTGTCTGAAGCGTTCAACAAGAGCATGACGCTGCCGGATAACCGGCAGTCTTCCGTTATCTTTGATCGGTCAAACGGCGCGCGGCACAGCAGGTTATGCCGTTTGCCTGTCCAGAGGAGAATGACCAATACCTTCTGACCCTTCGATTACTGACCGTTCACTAAGGCTGAGAGGAGGTGATCGGGGCTGTTAATATTCCTTCAGCTTGACGACTGAAAAGCGGGGGGCAGCACCTTCTGAATTTTTACTGGAACTCTGGGTCGTTTCAGCTGAATTGACGGACCGACAATGCTGCTTTTTGTGTCCCCTTTGGTGCTTGGCGTAAGCGAGGTTTTTGCGAAGCTCCCTTTTGCGCTTCCTTTCGCGCTCGGCGTAATCGGGATCTGTCTGGTACCGCTTCCTCTGGCGCTCCCTTTGGCGCTTCCTTAGGCGCTCGGCGTAAACGGGATCTTTGCGAAGCTCCCTTTTGCGCTCCCTTTGGCGCTCGGCGTAATCGGGATCCGTCTGGTAGCGCTTCCTCAGGCACTCCCTATTGCGCTCCCTCTGGCGCTCGGCGTATTCGGGATCTGTCTGGTAGCGCTCCCTTTTGCGCTCCCTTTGGCGCTTCCTTTGGTGCTCGACGTAACCGGGATCTGTCTGGTAGCGCTCCTTTCTGCGCTCCCTTTGGCGCTCTCTTTCGCGCTTGGCGTAAACGGGATCTTTGCGAAGCTCCCTTTTGCGCTCTCTTTGGCGTTCCAACCGAATAGCTTTATTGTCAGTTGTTTCCTCTGATGAGTTTGAAACATGTTTCTTGATGTGTGCCTTTCTTTCCCAATTCGTTCGTATGGCTACAGCTTCTGAATGCACCAGGCATTCTTGAGTTTGGACTGTCTGGCTTGCATCTATATTACTTGAGTTAGCAGCTGGATATATCTGACTGACTTGTTCCATCAGGTTAGAATACTGATGGCTGTTATCAACAGAGTTAGAATCTTTTTTAACAGCCATACTCCAAACTTGCACAATTTTTATTTCTGATTGATTGCTAATCTGGGGGCTATGCAACTTTGCTTTCACGGGTAGGTCAGGCGGCTCGCCGAGATGGGGTTCTTGAGAATAAATAACAGTAACTGGCACTTTTTTAAAACGGAAATCACAGAGTGGGTTGTGAAATGTAACCTCGTTACGGGGTAATGAGTTGTTTAAATAATCGTTTGGTACAGCTTGTTTCACTTGCTGTCCGAACGCTATAGCCTGTTTCTGTCCACTGTCATTCGAAAATGGCCCACTGCCAGACATGACGGCTTCATACGCTTTTTGAAAATGTCAAGACTTACTCAGCCTATATAAATTACATTAGATCTAGCAAATCTTTTTTAGATCTGCTACAAATTTGTGTGCCGTCCGTGTTACCGGCATCATATTTTGCTAGACAATATTTAGGATAGTACGTGCATCCTCATTGCTCGATTAGAGTGGGCCGATGAGAGTATGTTAAGCAATTGGGGACCACTTTGTATTCACATCTTATCACTGGAGGGCAGGGTTGGAGAATTCTCGGACGTTATGCAAATCCCGACTTCGGCTCAGGTTCGCACACCTGTCTCGAATTTCTTTAAACCTTCTCGTGCCGGTGAGATGAGGTCAGACGAATAAAGCCCTCTATAACTTAATATTTTAATTCCTTACAAGCAGATAAATATTTACTATTCAATTGGTCTTGAAACAAGCTTAGAGCTAATTCTACGCATTCGTTTCCCTCCTGTACCGGAGAAGGACATACCTAATTTTAGTTCGAGTGGGTCAAATATGTAACCAGAAAGTGTGAATCCTATAGCTCTAGAATCCTACACTAAGTTTATCGTTTCAGATTGTCGAAAACCGTTAGAAACCGTCCACTATATCTTACACTTTAATAAATAAATACAGGTGCTGA
>JAQFVO010000158.1 GCA_027942505.1 Endozoicomonas sp.
TGGATCGGGCAGTTTATCCCGCCGGATGTCACAAACGACCTGACTGATATCAACCGCCTGAGGCGTTCGACTCCCGATTCGTCTGACCAGCAGGTCACTCAACTGGCCGTAATCAAGCTTTGGGGTCAGCTGGGCATCAAGCTTCAGTGTTATCGAGGTAATGATGTACTGATCACGCGCAGAGCCTTTAAAAACTGAGTCACGATAACCGAAGCGACAAGCCTGACCATCAAAGTTGACCATGTCGCCAGACTCAATATGCATCGCATCCAGCGCAACAAAATAATCCTTTAGCTCAACCCCGTAGGCACCAATATTCTGAATTGGTGCTGCACCCACGGTTCCCGGAATCAATGAGAGGTTTTCAAGACCATAAGCGTCATTATCCAGGGTCCACAGTACAAACTCATGCCAGTTCTCACCAGCCGCCACCTGCACCAGCAAATCGTCAGCAGTACGCTGCAAAATCTCCCGGCCGAGAAGATTAATCCGCACCACCAGGGCATCAAGAAACTCACCCAGCACCACGTTACTGCCTCCCCCAAGGGGGATGACAGGCAACTGCTGCTGCCGGGCAAACAGCAGGGCAGCGCGTAACTGATCCTCGGAATGTACCTCGGCGTAATAACGGGCTTTGGACGGCAAACCTAGCGTATTATGCTGCTTGAGCGAGTAGTTCTGAACAATATCAACAGGGAAATTCATGAATTTTGGATATAATCGTTTTTCAAATGGTTCAGTAACGCCACCCCGCCAAGCTCAACCAGATTGAGCACCCGGGCGAAACCTTCGCTACCACCAAAGTAGGGATCCGGCACTTCTGACACTGGCAGATCGGCAAAATCGAGGAACAGCCGCAGCTTATGGGCGAACTCTGGCGGGCAGATCTGTCGCAGACTGCTCAGGTTCTCTTTATCCATGGCCAGTATCAGGTCTTGCTCAATGAAGTCCTGTTCATTGACCTGGCGTGAGCGAATAAATGACAGATCATAACCGTACCCGGCTGCGAGCTGCACAGAGCGGCTGTCCGGCTTGGCGCCATTGTGCCAGCCGCTGGTACCGGCCGAGTCAACACGAACCTGGTCGGACAACCCGGAATCAGCCACCTGCCTGGCAAAAACACCACAGGCGGTGGGTGAGCGGCAGATATTACCCAAACAGACAAACAGTACTTTAATCATGCCTGGACCACTGACTCAATCGGAGTACTGCTGGCCAGCAGGGCACGAACTGCCTGCAGATCCTGTTCGGTATCGACACCGTGGGGCGGAGTAGCCACCGCCTCGGCCACATGGATGCGCTGACCGTTATAAATCAGGCGCAGCTGTTCCAGGGACTCCAACTGCTCTATCGGGCTGACACCCCAGGTTACGTATTGATTAAGCAGGCCAACGCGGTAAGCGTAAATGCCAATATGCCGCTGAAAACAGCCATTAGCGGGCAGACTGTGTCGGTCAGCGGCAAAAGTGTCCCTGGCCCAGGGAATGGGCGCCCGGCTGAAGTAAAGGGCATTCCCCCTGGCATCGGATACCACCTTAACAACGCTGGGATCGAACACTTGCCCGGCGTGCAGCAGAGGGCTGGACAGTGTCGCTGCACCGGCCTGAGGGCTGGACCTGAGATTATCCGCCACCTGATTGATAACGGCGGGAGGGATCATCGGCTCATCACCCTGAACATTGACGATGATTTCATCGTCCGCCAGGCCATAAATTCTGGCCACCTCCTGCAGCCGATCGGTGCCGGAAGGGTGACCCGCCAGAGTCATGCACACCTCGCCACCAAAGCCCTCCACCACCTTCATAATGCGCTCATCGTCGGTGGCCACAATTACCCGACGGGCATCACTGGCTCGGGCCCGCTCAAAGACATGCTGTACCATGGGCTTGCCACCGATATCGGCCAGCGGCTTACCCGGCAGCCGGCTGGAAGCGAAGCGTGCCGGAATAACGACGATAAAGCCTCCGGCAGAACAGGCATCGGTACTGGTAAAAGCATCAGGCGCCATCAGGGAGTCCCGCCCAGACGTTCGTCCGCGGTCAGCGTGCGCGCTTCGCTTTCCAGCATGACCGGAATATCGTCACGAATCGGAAAAGCCAGGCCACAGGGTCGGCAGATCAACTCACAACGATCTTCAGCCAAACGGACCTCCCCTTTGCATAATGGGCAGGCCAGAATTTCAAACAGTGTTTTATCCATACTATTTCCTTGGGCGGCCTCGCAGATACCTGTCAGCCGGAAACGGGCGGGGTGCGCGCGTCAATCATGGTCACCAGTTGTTCCAGACAAGGCGTCGGTACCTCAGCAGTCACCGGCAGATACCAGTGCCGGTCAGTGGCAAAGGCCGTGCACTTGACGGCATCCTTGGCGGTCATAAGCACCGGCAAGTTATCGTCAAAGGTGATGTCTGCCGGGGTAAAAGGGTGATGATCAGGGAACGGGTGGCTTATCACGTCGTATCCCAGGTTGCGCAATGTGTTAAAAAATCGCTCCGGATGACCAATCCCGGCAACACCGTGCACTCGCCCCACACCGGGAGCCGGCTGCATCGTGCCGCTGACACTGACCAGATCTGACGGCTTCAGAGAGAAACAAAAATGCTCCGGACACGGCGCTCCAACATCGCCAAGTTTCGGGAGCGTCGGTGTCGCACTGCTGGTGTTAATCAGAATCAAGTCAACCTGTCCCATTCTTGCCAGTGGCTCGCGCAGCGGGCCTGCGGGCAGACACAGCCGATTACCCAATAAGCGGTCACCATCGAGCACCAAGAGCTCAATGTGCCGTTGCAGATTATAGTGCTGCAAACCGTCATCCGCGATAATCAGATCACAGTCACAGTGGTTGAGAAGATACTGGGCAGCCCTGACTCGATCAACATCCACCACCAGCGGTACGTTCAGCTGCCGGACCAGCATGACTGGCTCATCACCGACCCTGGCCGGATCGGAGCCCGGTGTTACCCACACCGGTTCACCGCCTGTCCTGGCACCAAAGCCACGGCTGATAATGCCCGGTCGATACCCCCTGCCCTGCAGTGCTGTTACCAGGGCGGTGACCAGCGGCGTTTTGCCGGTGCCGCCGACGGTGATATTGCCTACCACCACCACCGGTACCGGTGGTGACCAACGGTTTCGTTGCAAATAGCGCTGTTTTCGTCGCCCGGCCAGCCAGGCAAACAGCCAGCTTAGCGGCTTGAGAGCTGTTGTCCAGCCACCATCAGGTTTGTACCAGGAATCAGTGACTGACACTGTGAAGCGGTGCCAACAACTCATTCCTCAGCCTCGGCCCGTGTGGTCATGCTCAGGTTGGCAAAGCCCATCTGCCCGGCGGCGTCCATGGCAGTCACCACTGCCTGGTAGGGCGTATTGGCATCGGCGGTGATAATCACCGGCAGTTGAGTTTCGCCCTGGCTGGCTTTGCCCAGGGCACGCTTGAGCGTCTCCCGCTGGCTATTGACCAGCCCCTCGCCGTCCACCGAGAACTCGCCGGCCTCGCTGATAATGATCTCGATCTGCCGCGGCTGCTGCTCCAGAACGGCACCGGAAGAGCGTGGCAGATCAATGGCCAGGTGGGTCTCCCTGGTAAACGTGGTCGATACCATGAAAAAAATCAGCAGCAGAAAGACCACATCAATCAATGGCGTCAGATTGACCGACACCTCATTACCCTCATCCCCTGCGCGAAAGCGTCGGAAGTTCATTTTGCCTTAACCTCACTGGCCGCCACAGTGCGCTCCCCTTGCAAGACCTCCACCAGCTTGATGGCATCTTGCTCCATGGCGATCACCAGCTCATCAATGCGGCGGGTAAAAAAGCGATGAAAGATCAAGGCCGGAATGGCCACACTCAACCCTGCTGCGGTGGTGATCAGTGCCTTGGAGATGCCCCCGGCAAGGACACCGGCATTTCCAGTGCCTTGTGTCATCAGCACGGTAAATACATCGATCATCCCGATAACCGTCCCCAGCAGGCCCAGCAGTGGCGCGACAGCGGCAATGGTGCCCAGGGCATTAAGGTAATGACCAAGATCATGAATCACTTTACTGGCCTGCTCTTCAATACTCTCTTTCATTATCTCCCTGCCACTTCGGGCATTGCTCAACCCGGCAGCGAGAATCTCGCCCAAGGGCGAACCGGACTTCAACTCCTCCAGTTTGCGCTTGTCCAGGTTATTATTCTTGATCAGTTTCCACACCCGCGACAGGGTTGTTTTCGGGGCAATGCGCGAGGGCCGCAACGTCCAGAGCCGCTCAAAGATGATGGCCATAGCAATAACTGAAGACAGCAGGATAGGAAACATCAGCCAACCACCGGATTTCACCAGTTCGAACACGATAATATCCCTTGCAATAACAGGTTCACGGTCGGCGGACGATGCGATATGTCCGCACTTGCTTCGAGGTTGCTCAAAATTTATTGGTCTTGCTTTCCTGCCTACGGCCATGCAGTTTTGTCATTTGAACAACCCTGTGCATGACTGTATCACAGAGATTGATACCGTTTAAGCAGTAACTTGTTGCTTGCTGACCGGCTGCTCAATTAACGTCGACTGTCGCAAATAACCACCGGCAATACCCGCCGCCCGCTTACCGCAAAAGCACAAGCGGGTCGGCTTTTGCCGGATGCGTCCTGAAATGTGGATATTATTTCAGGGCAGTTTCTTAGTACCACCAGTAACGCGCATGGGTTTTGCGATAAGCACTGATGTTCAGACCCCCACGGCCAAGGGTTAAGAACACCGAGCCATCCACAGCGGTGTTCAACACCTCGGCCCCAGCGGCTGCTACCCGATCAACCACCTGACTTACCGGATGACCAAAGCGGTTGGCAAACCCGGCGGAGAAAAGGACCGCCTCAGGCTGCACGGCATCGAGAAAATCAACACTGCTGGAGAACCGACTGCCGTGGTGCGCTGCCACCAGCACTGTCGCCTGCAGATCACTCCTTTGTACCAGCAGGTCACGCTCGACCCGCTCGCTGATGTCACCAGGCAGCAGCAGACTTTGCGAGCCGGCCGTAACCTTCAGAACACAGGAGGAATCGTTCCTGCGCCGATAGTCGCTGCCAGAAAGCACCTGAAAATCCACCCCGTCCCACTGCCATTGATCACCACTATGGCAGCTCAACCGGGGACCATCATAATTGGGCAGTGGTGTGCCAGAGATTACCTGTGCATCAGGAAATTCAGCCAGCAACACCGGCAGACCACCAGCATGGTCGCGATCGCCGTGGGAGATCATGATCCGGTCAACACCGTTGACACCAAGTGCTGACAGAGCAGGGAGTATAACACTGCGAGCCGCGGTCATCCGTTCAGAAAAGCGATCACCAGTATCGTAAACCAGCAGGTGCTGA
>JAQFVO010000167.1 GCA_027942505.1 Endozoicomonas sp.
GCAACCACACAATACTGACAAGACGTTGGTATTTCAGCGTAAAGCAAATTGGCAGCACAGTTACCAGCAATCCAGACGCTCCGGGCGCTGGATGTGGATGGGCTTGCCGCTGGAAAAGCAAACCGTACCGATCGAAGCGCAGGCTGACGCATCATTGCAAAAACTCAGCCCTGTATTGTTGGATCGCTTTACCGATCTGCTGCACCAGGAACTGAACTATGCATTCAACGTTGAATCCTGAACGACAGATTGTTGATAACCTGATCGCTCATCTGAAGCAGGTTTCAGAGAACACACTACTTGGCTATTCGGCCACCGGCCAAGAGCAGGATTTAGACCTTCCCGCCATCCTGGTGCAGCTGGAATCGATCAGCGAAGAACAGCGTCAGGGAAACCGGGCAAAGTACCGGATGGCATTCAATATCAGCGCCGTGACCAGAACCAACAAGGACACCACCTATACCCTGCTGGATTTAACCCGCAACATCCGGCAACTATTCACCACCGGTCAGCGTTTCACACCTGAAGCCCGAAACGTATCAGTCAGTGAAACCCAGTTTGATATTGCACCAAGTAATGCCCATCTGTCGTTTGCTGACCTGCAGCTGCATATTGACGTCGTTCTATAACTCCCACCTTCCTGATAAGGAGATAAACCATGTCTACGATGGATCGTAGTTTTATCGGTGCCGGAAGCATCTACCTGAAACCTGCCGATGGCTCTGCGCCTTTGTTGCCAGTTGGCAACGTCAGCGAGTTCAAGTTCAGTTTTGAAGAAGATAAAAAAGAACTGAAGAACTACCTGGGCGGTGGTGGTAACCGCAACACCATCAGCCGGATTTCATCGATCTCGGCCAGTCTGACTGCCCATGACTTTACCGCAGACAATCTGGCCATGGCGCTGCGTGGATCAGCGACGGCGGGTTCTACCACAGCGGTTACCGATGAACCCCATACTTCTTTTGGCGTAGCTGGTGAACTGATCCCGTTCGATAACATGCCTGACCTGAGTAAAACCATTACTGTGAAAGACAGCCTGGATACCACACTGGTCGAAGGCGACGACTACACACTAACCAAGGCCGGGATCAAGGTGGTGAGTGGTGGCGGTATTGATAATCTCGGCATCAGTGTCAGCTATACCCCGCTGGCCTCCAACATGGTGCAGGCACTGATCGAATCCGGTAAGGAGTTCGTGCTGTTTATGGAAGGCTTGAACGATGCTCAGGATGGCAAGGCGTTCAATATCCGGGTTCATCGGGTAAAGTTCTCGCCAGTGCAGAATTTGGACTTCATCTCCGATGATTTCGCCAGCATCCCGCTGGAGTTGGACGTGCTGGCAGATACCTCGATCACCGGCTCCGGTCTCAGTACCTTTATGCAGATTGACCTGGCGCAGTAGTAACGGCTTGCTTCCCTCCATATTGCCCTGCCATCCGGCGGGGCTTTTTTTATCGATAAAAGACCATGGCCTCGATTAAACAGTCCGCAATCAAATTAGTCCTGAAAGCGAAAGATGCGCTGTCAGGAACGGTAAAAAAATCAGCAGAATCGCTGGACGACCTGAAAGGCGAAGCGGCTGATCTGAAAGATCAACTGAATACGCTGAGCAATCAAAAGGCTCTGTTGTCGTCTTTTCAACAACAGACCAGGGCGGTTTTGGAAGCCGGGAAAGCCTTTCGTGCCTCCGAAGCAAAGGTAGCGGCACTGGCCAGGGCAGTGGATCAGGCCGAAAAGCCGACCAAAGCCATGATGACCGCTTTGGCCAAAGCCCGGCAAGAAGTCAGGAAAAGTAACACAGCCTACGGACGCCAGCGGGAAACTCTGGCCAACATGCGGGAACAGTTGAGCAAGGCAGGCTTGTCGAGCAAAAACCTTGCCCGGCAACAGCAGAAACTCGCGGGTGAAATAGAACAAACGGCCAACGCTTTTGACAAGGCCAGCCGGAAATCAAAGGCGGCAAACAAGGCGTTAAAGCAAGACACGCTGAAAAAGGTGGCCAAGGACGCTAATCAAGCATCGGCCAGCGTGGGAGGACTGGCTCGACGTTTTGCCGGTCTGGTGGGTGCGGCTGCCGGCCTTTACACCATCAAGCGTGGCATTGAATCCATCCTGACCACGGGCGACAAGTTTGAGCGCCTGAGTGTCCAGCTTGAGGCCATTATGGGTTCCATGTCCGAGGGTGAACGAGCACTGTCGTGGATCAAGGACTTTACCCGTAACACGCCGTTTCAGCTGGAAGAAGTGTCCGAAGCCTTTATCCGGTTGAAAGCCTTTGGTCTTGACCCGATGGATGGCACCATGCAGGCCATTGTCGATCAGGCATCGAAGCTTGGCGGTGGCATGGAGCGGCTGAACGGTATCACCCTGGCGGTTGGTCAGGCGTGGGCCAAGCAAAAACTCCAGGGCGAGGAAATCCTGCAACTGGTGGA
>JAQFVO010000178.1 GCA_027942505.1 Endozoicomonas sp.
CACGGAGACACAGAGGAAAAGCTTTTTTTCTCTTCTCCGTGTCTCTGTGCCTCCGTGGCAATTTTCTTTCACGGCAAAGACACGGAGACACAAGGTTTTTCTGTGCTTGCCTGAGCTTCGCTCGGCAAACAAAAAAAGGCTTCCTTTGTGCCTTCGTGTCTTTGTGGTTCAAGGCTTTTTTGCTTTTTTGCTTTTTTGCTTTTTTGAGATACCCGAAATTCCATGAGTTTGCTGTTACATCAGATAGTACTGCGTCAGGCTGCCAAGACCCCATCAGCAACCGCCCTCGGCCACAAAGATCAGTGGCTTGATTACCAGACGGTCTCCCGACAGATTTGCGCCGTTGCTGCCGGGTTGCAGCATCTTGGCCTGATGCAACATGAGCGGGTGGCAATCTACCTGCCCAAAACCTTTGAGGCGGTGTTCAGTTTTTTCGGTGCCACTGCTGCCGGCGGCGTGATGGTGCCGGTCAATCCGGTGCTTAAGGCCGCACAGGTGGTTCATATTCTCAAAGACTGCAACGTACGCGTACTGATCACCAACCAGGCCCGTCTGCGTCAGCTGGCTGAGGTTATTGGCCAGTGCCATGACCTGCGACACATCATCGTGGTGGATGGTGACGGTGTTGTGGCTGATATTGCCGGCGTTATTGACTGGGCAGGTTTCCTCCAGCCCTGCACCAACTGGCAGCCACTGCCCTCCATTGATGCCGATATGGCTGCCATTCTCTACACCTCTGGCAGTACCGGCAAACCCAAGGGGGTGGTCCTGTCCCACCGCAATATGGTCAGCGGTGCCAATAGTGTCGCCGAGTACCTTGGCAATACCGCACAAGATCGTCTGCTGTGCGTACTGCCATTCAGTTTTGACTACGGCTTCAGCCAGTTAACCACGGCTTTTCTCTGTGGCGCCAGCTGTTACCTGCTCGAGTACCTGCTGCCCGGGGATGTCATTAAAACCGTTGATAAGCAGCAGATTACCGGCCTCGGCCTGGTACCGCCCCTGTGGGTGCAGATTGCCGAGCTGCCCTGGCCCGAAGGGACGGGGGACAGCCTGCGCTACTTCACCAATACCGGCGGCGCCATGCCCACCACAACCCTGAACGAACTGCGCCAGCGTTTTCGCCATGCTGCCCCCTTTATGATGTACGGTTTGACCGAGGCGTTTCGCTCCTGTTTCCTGCCTCCGGAGCAGGTGGACCTGCGCCCCGGTTCCATTGGCAAGGCCATTCCCAATGCCGATGTCATGGTGATCAACGAGCAGGGTGAGCTGTGTGGCCCCCATGAGCCTGGCGAGCTGGTACACCGTGGTGCCCTGGTCAGCCTGGGCTACTGGAATGACCCGGAACGCACCCGCGAACGTTTTCGCCCGGCGCCCTGTGCCATCGCTGAGATTCCCGGCAAGGAGCTGGCAGTATGGTCGGGTGACGTAGTGCGTAAAGACGACGAGGGTTATCTCTACTTCATTGGACGGCGTGATGACATGATCAAAACGTCGGGTTACCGGGTCAGTCCGACGGAAGTGGAGGAGGTGGTCTACGCATCTGGCCTGGTGGCCGAGGTGGCGGCCATCGCTGTCCCCCACGACCGTCTCGGGCAAGCCATCGTCCTGGTGGTGGTCAGCAACACCACCATCGACACAGCCGCGTTGATTGACCATTGTCAGCAGGGCTTGCCCGCCTATATGGTGCCCTTGCAAGTCAAACAGCAGTCTGCCCTGTCAAGAAACCCCAACGGCAAGATTGATCGTAAACCACTGCTGGAGCAATATCGCAACCTGTTCCAGCTCAGTGATACAACCCATGAGTAAACGACATCATCGACTGGCCACATTGGCCAGTGATAAAAACCAACTGCTGGTGGCCGGTCGCCCTGTGGCGCAACTGGTCAGCATTGCCGGTGCGTCGCCGTGTTACATCTACGACCGTCAGGCACTGAGTGCCAGAGTTGCACAGTTTCGCCAACAGATGCCCTCATCGCTCAGGCTCCATTACGCCATCAAGGCCAACCCCATGCCGGCGCTGGTTAACCACATGGCGCAGTACGTTGATGGTCTGGATGTGGCTTCTCACCAGGAGATGCTGATCGCCCTGGGCTGCGGGATGAGTACCGCTCATATCAGCTTTGCCGGACCGGCCAAAGGGCTGCACGAACTGCGGGCGGCGGTGGCTGCTGGTATCACCATAAACGTCGAGTCGTCCCTTGAGCTTGAGCGTTTGTACCAGTGTTACGACGAGCTGGGTATTCGTCCCCGAGTCGCCTTTCGGGTCAATCCCGACTTTGAGCTGAAATCATCGGGCATGAAAATGGCCGGTGGTCCCAAACAGTTTGGTATTGATGCCGAACAGATGCCCGCCATTCTGGCCGGGCTTGACCTGAACCGACTGAGTTTTCAGGGCTTCCATATTTTTTCCGGCTCCCAGAACCTTAATGCCGAATCCCTGGTGGCCTGCCACGGGCAGACGTTTGCCCTGGCTGCCCAATTAGCCAACCAGGTGGCGGCCCCGGTACAACACGTCAATATTGGCGGCGGCCTGGGTATTCCTTACTTTCCCGGTGAGCAGACTCTGGCGCTTGATGATATTGCACAGAATCTGCAGTGCCTGCTCGATCAGCGGCCTGAAGTGCTGGCACACACGGAGTTTGTTATGGAGCTGGGACGCTGGTTGGTGGGGGAGGCGGGTTATTACGTCTGTCAGGTAACGGATAAAAAGCAGTCCCGTGGGCAGACCTACCTGATGACCAACGGCGGCTTGCATCACCATCTGGCCAACTCCGGCAACTTTGGCCAGGTACTGCGAAAAAATTACCCGGTGGTGCTGGCCCACTGTCTGGACAGCGATGAGCAAGAGGTGGTGGAAATTGTCGGGCCGCTGTGCACGCCGCTGGACATCATCGGGGCCAAACTGACGCTGCCCACGGCTGCCGTAGGAGACTATATCGTGGTGCTGCAATCGGGCGCCTACGGCGCCAGCGCCAGTCCGCAGAAGTTTCTTGGCCACCCGGAAGTGGCCGAGCTGCTCATCTGAAGCCGGATCAGGCGACCGCCCCGGCAGCTTCTACGTAAGACAGGACCGAACCGACAGTCTCAAACAGCTCGGCTTCCATATCGTCATCATTCACAGCGATGGCAAAGGTGGCTTCCATGGCAGTGATCAGGCCGACCACGGCCATGGAGTCAAACTCAGGCAAAGCGCCGAGCAGCTGCGTACCTTCATTGAACTCACTGGTATCAAGCTTAAGCAGGTCAGCCAAAATGGCGTTTAATTGTTCCAGCCTCGTCATCGATCGTCCCGGGTGCTGATAAAAGCGGCAACTTTAGGCATTTTCTGATCAGGGCGCAACTGTGGACGCAAGCACGCCTGTGATGGAATTACCTATTCTGGTCGCAGCTGACTGACTTTGTTGACCAGTTCAACCTCCGTGAGGCGTTTTTCTGGAACAATGCCGGCTTAACTTCGGCAAAGTAATTAAAAAACGTCGTTAGTCGCTTGTTAATTGCTTGCTTCGTGGGTGAATTGCGCGTAGGAATATCGTCCACAATTCTGGCAAGCAGGAGCAAGCCCGTGTACAAAGTCTATGCCAATGCCGAGTCTGGCAACTGCTACAAAATCAAACTACTGATGCATCATCTGAACATTGACGCCCAGTGGGAACACGTCAATATTCTCGGTGCCGGTACGCACAGTGATGAGTTTCTGGCCATGAATCCTAACGGCAAAGTGCCGGTAATGGTGCTGGCCGATGGCACTTGCCTGTGGGAATCGAATGCCATTATGAACTATCTGGCTGAAGGCACTGACTATCTTCCCGACGACCGCCTGCTGCGCGCGCAAACACTGCAATGGCAGTTTTTCGAACAATACAGTCATGAGCCGTATATTGCCTCGGCCCGTTTTATCGTCCGACAACTGGGCCGGCCAAAACAGCATGAGGCGACCTTGCAGAGCAAAAAAGTGGGTGGCTACAAAGCACTGCAGGTGATGGAAACCCATCTTGAACACCACGACTGGCTGGTGGGTGACAGCATCACCATCGCCGATATCTGTCTGTATGCCTACACCCATATCGCCCCGGAAGGAGGCTTTGGCCTGACCGACTTTCCCTGCATCATGGCCTGGCTGGAGCGTGTCAGAAGCCACCCGGGACATGTAAAAATGCGTTGATGCTGGTAGACTCCCGACCCGGATTTGCTATCGGACACTGAGGTTTACCATGGGGTTTCTTGACCGCGTTGAAGCTGCCATGCAGCGTAATAACTCGCTGTTGTGCGTGGGCCTTGACCCTTCACCCGGGCGTTTGCCTGCCGAGGTTCAGGGACTGGCGACACCCATTTTTGCCTTTAATAAAGCGATCATTGATGCCACTTTTGACCTGGTGTGCGCCTACAAGCCCCAGGCCGCTTACTACCATGCTTGCGCTGCGGAAGATCAGCTGGCGATGACCATTGATTACATTCGCAGCCAATACCCGCACATTCCGGTGATCCTTGATGCCAAGCGTGGTGACATCGGCAGTACCGCCAGTGAATACGCGGTTGAAGCGTTTGAGCGCTATCAGGCCGATGCAGTGACCGTCAATCCCTACATGGGGGTTGATACCATCGAACCGTTCACGCGTTTTGCTGATAAAGGAGTTGTAGTCCTTTGTCGTACATCTAATCC
>JAQFVO010000186.1 GCA_027942505.1 Endozoicomonas sp.
TCTGTTTATGGTTCCGCAAGAGTGCCAGAAATTGAGAGTGAAGCTGATCAACGTAAGTGGCAACACCCTTGATGAGGTCTCTTCGCCTGACCTGCCCATCGAATTTGCAGTGAGGGCACAACATTGAAATACTCTCAGAGCAATCTCTTTCCCCGTATGGCGCCAGACCACTTCTGGCAATCACTGAGATCAGCCACTGAAAATCATCCAATGCGCTGTATTCGCAATCCCATATGTTATCTACAAAAGCAAACACATCAGCTTTGTCAGCAACTGGGCGTGATTCGTTCAGCCATTTATGCAGTTCCAGATAGAGGCCAACAAGCCAATTATAACTGGCATGTTGCAGCCATCCTCGAAAATCAGGGTATTTTAATATTGGCAAATAAAGATCATCGTCTTCATGAAAAAATAGCCGTTTAATATGTGGCGGCACTAGCCTGTACATGTTATGAATATCAAACTCAATATGAATGCCGTGATAGTATAACCACAGATAATCTGTAATATTTTTCATCGAACTGCTGGACAGAAAATCTGAACTGCTAATACTTTTTTCAATAATATTTCTGCACTGCATCATATCAGCGTAATTTTCACCAAGAACAAACTGGCAATCAAGATGGTATGTAATATCTTCAGGATTTAATGCAGCAATATCCATCTTCAGTCTTCGCTCATCCGCATAACGATTCATAAGATCACTGAACGACTTATGAAAAACCACCACTCTAGTTACAGCCATGCGATCAACTCGATCATCAAAATTATCAATGGAGCGAATGGCACATCCCAGATTACCAATCAGACTTATCAAGTCAGAATGCAGAAGCTCATGGTTTCCTGAATCATTCAAATGGGCAATTAACTGCCTGGCACATCCAAAAAAGGTTAGATCATTAATCAGTGGTTTGAGTAACTCCCTCAGATATTGATGTTTTTCCTCATTAGAGTGATCTGGCAAAATGGCATTATATTTTTTCAGCACTGATACAAGCTCACCATGCAAGATTTTGATATTAGCTACGCTATATCGAGCGTATTTGAAACGACTCCGGCACTGTAAATACTTGCTTATAAAATATTTGCTACCATCCCTGACAGGTACATTATCAATCAAATATTCCAATCCCTCCTTTATTTTTGGAGTTTTATGCAACTCCATTAAAAACACTGACAAAACTCTCAATCTGACGATGCCCCTGAATGAACGGCACAATTCAGGTTCAATAATACACTCTCCATGAGCCACAGCCCGGCTAAGCACCTTAAGCTCACTGGGTAATAACAGCTGTCGCCTGGCAAGATTGGCTAAAAAATGGAGGCAATCAACAACTTTACTTGATCCACAACCATCGATGGCCCGTTGTTGCAGACATTTAAACAGCGACACCTGTTTTTTTTCCGCAATAAACAACGACTTTTGTACTTTTGCAACGGTATGACCGGTAAACCCCACATGAGTCAATACGTTATCACCATCAGTTGACAGTGCTTCGCGTGACGTACTGTGAACGCCATTTTGTTTGCTGGATATATTCATTAAAAACCAAACTATCCGTACATATCACCAAAAGGTTGAGGAAAATTTCAATACCGAGACTCAATGCTAACTGGCCGGACTAATCCCACAATGAAGGAGTCATTTTTAACCGTATTCTAATTCATAATGTAATGCTTGCAAGGAGAACGTAAAACAATCCTTTTTTAGCATTCAATATAACCGCTATACCTGTATTGATGAGATCCATGGGTAGACATAGCATTGCTCTCTATCAAAATAATCAATTCTTGTTTCATACTGTTGCCATAATTTTTATTCATCTCAACCTCCTGACGAAAACAACTGTGGAGTTCACTTGAAGCAGAGCATCGCCACTATTTTCAACCTTGGTTTTCCTATCATGCTGTCCATGTTCTCCCAAAGCATGATGAACCTGGTGGATGCCGCACTGGTAGGGCCACTGGGGGACAGTGCACTGGCAGCCGTAGGAGCTGGCAGCTACGCCAACTTTGTTGCCGTCTCCCTGGTCACAGGCCTCTCCGCTGCCATTCAGGCGCAGGTAGCCAGACGTGTGGGTCGTGGGCAGTTCAACGAGTGCGCCATGCCTGCCAACCACGGTTTACTCATTGCCCTGAGTTTTGCCCTGCCCCTTGCAATTGTGTTGCTGCTTACAGCCCCCTGGTTACTGGAATTGTTTTGCCAAAACTCGAAGGCATTCAACAGTGAGGCAACGGATTACTTTCAAATTCGGGTGCTGGCACTTCCCGCAGCGGCCATGAGTTTAACATTTCGCGGCTTCTGGAACGGCACAGGTGAGCCTGCCGGTTTTCTCAAATTGCTGGTATGCACGCACATCGGCAACGCTGTGCTCAGCTTCCTGCTGATCTACGGGAAACTCGGACTGCCAGCACTCGGCGTTCAGGGTGCGGCGCTCGGTACTGTGCTGGCCATCTATTGCAGTGCCTTGCTGAACGGTTGGGTGCTCAGTAAGCGGGCCAGGGCGAATGGCTTCCTTACCTGCTGGGGTAACCCGGTAGTGTTTAAGCGACTTATCCTCCTGGCTATTCCCGACTCACTCCAGCAAACCCTCTTCGCCCTGGGCATGATGATGCTGTTTGCGATTATTGCCCAGCTGGGGATCAGCGAAATGGCCATCGCCCACGTTTTATTGACTGTCTCACTGGTTCTGGTGCTACCAGGCCAGGGATTGGGTATGGCGGCCAACACGCTGGTCAGTCAGAGCCTTGGGGCCAGTCAACCTGATGCTGCCTGGCGCTGGGGGCAGCAGGTGATGTATATAGCCAGTGTCGTGTTATTAGTGCTGAGCCTGCCCCTGATACTGATGCCAGAGGTTTTGCTGGCGTTGTTTCTGCACGAC
>JAQFVO010000191.1 GCA_027942505.1 Endozoicomonas sp.
TTCGACGGGCCTGGGCGACAAAACCCTGTACCGGCCCAATGGTGAAATGGAAGTATTGTTTAGCCATGGATGGTTTCCTGCCCCTGTTCTTTAGAAAAGCGGTTCATAAATTTATGGATAACTTTCCAATCAGGCACTGGTTGGATGTGGCTCACTTTGTTATTAATATGAACTTTTTCTCCGGGACTTAAAAACCGGGCCTGTAGTAATGTCTGCATTAACAGACAATGCCCATTCGCAAACTGATGCACATGAGCAAACAGGGGAGAAGCCCGGCGCTTATCCGTCTTTTCCCCGCTTTTATAATTCAGAGTTACTGTATTTTTAGGTTTTGGATTGCTGCTCAGGTGGTAGATATGGGGTAACCCAAACACCATTCTATCGGGCAGAGTGATGGGTTGTTTGCCATTGGCAACATCGTAGGCCCAGTCATGATCGTCTTTAAAATTTCTTTCAGCCTCTTTGCCATTAACCCAACCTTTACTTCCCCAACTTCGATACATCTGCTGTTCAGTATTCAGAACCACCAGCAAGTTCATTGCATTACGTCCTGCCAGAGAAACATCAATGCGAGCCAACAAAGAAAAAGCAGAATAAGGCGGCTCATCAACCGCTGCACCGACACCAGTGGATTTCAACAGCCCCTGTATTGCCGCAATATATTCACCTTTGTTTTGCGGTGCAGCGAGGTGGCCACCGCTTAGATCCTGTATTGACAGACTGCCCAACCCCTTGCGGGACCTGGCTCCCAAACCACCGAGCATGCCAAGGCAAAGCAATGCCTGTTCCAACTGTACAGATTGTTCACTGGACATTTGCGGTGAGGGATAGCAATACACGGTAAAATCAGAGCCAGAGCCAAGAAAAGGCCTTTCATTTTTACCAGTGAGTCCCTGCCCCAACAGGTAGGGAATCCCTTTGACCGACTCCTTGCCAGCTGTACTCTCATCATCCCGGATTCTGAGTCTGAAAACTGATTGGCCGCCAACTTTCTCTTTGCCATGAGTCTTGGCAGCAAGGCCAAATAATGCACCTTCTTCTTTGTGCAGCTGTTGCAAGGCTGCATCGGTATTTTTTCCAGAGGCGGAATATACCCGTCCCCAGTTTAATGCCCGCCACCAGAACCGCAGCGCACCTTTCAGGGATGATGGGCGAATTTTTTCTGCACATTCACGACTGTCTGAACCCCCGAGAAACATGGGAGTAGTAATTTGGTAACGGGCAACAAGCGCAGATGGCCTCTGTGCCAGTGGTATTATTGTCATTTTGCGTCAGTCCTTATGATAATTTCGCTTCAGCTGCAACGATAAGTCGTAACTATCCGCTCAGAAATACTCAGTCCTGTGATCATCATGAACTCCCTTTCAGATGATTCTTTATTCTATGATCTTGATTTGTCCGGCCTTAATATTCAGACCATAATAACCGCCCCGGCCGTCTTTTGGCTGTGGCAGATAGCACTCTGCCAACTGCAATCCCAACTCGTGACGAAATATTTTCAGTAACTCACCCCGTCGCTGATTGTAAAAACTGTCTTTCATCGCACTGTTAGTTGCGTCGCTATTCTCCAGGCTGGACAGGGTTCGGGGCTGAACATCTGCGTCGGTTAACCTGTTTTTTAATTCTGGCCAGTGCAGTGTGTATTCGACATTTTTCAATTCACACAGTGCCTGCAGGTAGTGTTTGCTGATCTCAAACTGGGCTGCCCCTCTGCGAGGAAGCTCAAAACCTGCATCATCGTCGTATTCCACCTGGTTGCGGACAAACATCAGTAGAAAAGTAAATTCCAGCTCCCTTGTGGACAAATCAAATTTGATCCCGGATAACGACAATTGACGTTTTTTTATATCCAGCTCCAAGTACCTCGGCTCATCCATTTTACCCATGCGTCGTACCGTTTCACTGAACCCAGCAGTCCCATCAAGAAAGCGGGTAGGTAGATCTTCACGTAGCCGGACAAATGGAATTTTCGCCAGTGTGACCAGCGCCTTGGCGGCATCAAGACTCTCACCCTGGCGGTTGGTGATCATTTGGGCAACAGGCGAGGGATAATAGAAGTCTGGACAGCTCTCGTAACCATCGGATATGAGAACGTGGGACAGCTGGTCTTGCCTTCGGCCATAAAGAGAGAGGGCATAACCGGTGTAATAACTCATGGTTTTACGTCCTCCGGCCAGCGAGACGTGCAGGGTAGAGTCCGGGTCTGTTGTCAGGCTGGCAATCAATGCCGTAATGGTATCTGCTGCCGCCTCATTATCTTCCGGTGTTTTGATGTCGCTTAATTCGCGCCCATGCAGATCACTGATGGTATGGATATAACTGGCCTGGAACACGCCTGAGTCAAAGCCATAATCTCGACAGAACTGGTAAAAGTAGCCGTTACCATCTTGCAACAGCTCCCTGACGGCCTTGTCCCTGCCAACAGCTGTAGTGACCATGTGAATCTCGTCCGGCAGGAAGGGATTCTCCTGATGTATAAGTGCAAAGAGGGTTTCTGTCAGCACCTGAGGTGACATGCCAGAGGCCACCAGTAAAATCTGTGTGCCATGGTTATTGTGCTTCAACAGTTACCTCCAAAGAGATATTGCCCGGCAGCTATAGACAAAAAAGGCAAGCTTGTCTTACTTTCGAGGTATCAATATATCCCTAAGATATAGGTATGTTCCACAAAGGAATGATACGTTATGACTGTTTTTTCTATCACCCGGCACCCCGGAGCCTTGGACTGGCTAAACCGACATGAGATCGCCATCGATATCACCCTGAGCCATCTGGACCTTGCAGTGATCAAACCCGGTGATGTGGTTATTGGTCTTTTACCAGTCCATCTGGCAGCAGCGGTATGTGCTGCCGGCGCTGAATACTGGCATCTGTCGATGGAGCTGCCCTATGAAGCCAGGGGAACCGAATTAACTGCCGAGGAGATGGAGACCTACGGTGCGCGGCTGGAGCAATTTATGGTTATGCCCAAAAGGATTTAAGCAAGCTTATATAAGACAGAGCACGTCTAACTACGCACAGAGTCCGGCGCAATGGCCTGAAGCCCAGGCCCACTGGAAGTTAAAACCACCCAAATGGCCGAGCTTTAGGGGATCCAGCCCTCCTGCATGATCTGGCCAAAGGTCCATGGACAACTTCCAGGGAAATCTTCTTTTGTCATGTCGGTATCAATAACTGCAGATCGAAGGGCAGATTCAAAGATTCCTTCCCAGTCACTTATGATTTTTGCCTCCAGACTTGGGTATTTCTCCATCAGGTCTCTGGCCTGTTTCCGGTGTGCCCGAATACTGTTTTCCCAGCTATGGCCATATTCCCATTTCTGGGGCTGGTACTGCCATTTGAGCAGGTGCATCAGTAATTCTGTCAGGTGGCTATCGAGCTTTCGCAGGTGACGTTTGCCCATGTCTTCTACTTCTTCGATCAGGTTATCAAGGTCACATTGGTTCGCCTGTCCCTGTTCCAGAAGTCGGGCCTGCTCCTGTAGCCAGCTGTAAAAATCGGTATCGTACAATGGCTTCATGGTTAGCCCACCTTTTTAGGTGGCAGTTCTACTCCCCATTCGTCCATGGCCCGCAGGATTTCCTGCACAAACCACGGCTGTTTGCGCAGGTTGT
>JAQFVO010000209.1 GCA_027942505.1 Endozoicomonas sp.
GGCGGGTAATTAACTGTCGTATGGCTTGCTCAAAAGCGAGGTCTCCCCAGTCGGCCCCTTTGAGAATCACCTTCTGACCGTCGTGTAATTGCGCCAGTTGGCCGGGCATATGGCTGATTCGTCCGCAGCTGTCCACTCCTGGTCCGCCGAACAATAACTTACGCCAGTTGTCGTGCAGATGGCAGTTGATGGTGACCGTGTTTTCTCCGGAGACGGTGTCGTCGGGATATTGGGGCAGCAGATTGTCGGGCTCGCCCGGCTCATCAGGCAGTTGCCAGTGGTTATCTGGACGATTGACACGGCGCCAGAAGTCACCACCGGGTGCCTTATCGTGACTGGCAGCATGTTGCAGCTGCTCAAGTTGCGCCAGCACCAGTACAGAAACATAGGTACCAAGAGGGCGTTTGGTGCCGGTTATTTTGTCGTACAGGCAGGGTTGCTCGGGGTCAAGCAGGTCGTTAAATGTTGGTAACTCGTTGCAGGTCAGGGCGCGGATGTCCAGCACCAGCGTCAGGTCGCCGACAAAGAGCCGACCGGGTTTTTGCCGGTACTGGCCATCTGCAGTAATGTGCAGGCGCTGCACAAGGTCGTCTTGAAACAGTTGCTCCGGTTGGTTGATCAGCACCACGTCGCCTAATGGAGCCTGAGTCAGTGAGTGCAGTATGGCCCTGACCTGCTGATCTGAGCTGACAAAGTGAAAGTCGAAGGAAGGGCGCCCGGCGTCTGAATCGTGCCGGCGTATTGTTCGCTCAAGAGCAGTCTGCGTGGGTACACCAGTTGGCAATTGCTGTTTCAGCAGGGCAGAGGCTACCACTGGTTGAGATGTTACCGGACGGAACTCAGCTGGCGGTGATCTACGATGGCTTTCCTCAATGTTCATTATTTATTCCGTGGTTATTTTATTTATTCCGTGGTTATTTTTTGTTTTCTCTTAAGCAGATCTGAAGGGTTTAGGAGGTTCGACAGCATAATTGCGTGGAAGTTCTCCTGACACGTTGTACATTTCCTCCCTCAACCCTCTGGACAGCAACTACGCTTGAGGCGCTCAGGCAGTTTTTGGATAAAGTGAGCAAAGAAAGGGACACTGTATGACTTAACTTCCCGGTGTGGCTGTAAAAGCGGTTTTGTAAAGACCATGCTCGGCAAAGGCGTAGGTTTTCCTCATGTCTGAGACTCTGCCAAGCCCGCACTTGTGACTCGGGAAAAAAATAATTAACGGCGCATACGCAGCACCACCCTTCCCGGCAGTTCCAGTTCAATATGCCAGCTGGCACTGGCTGCGGTTTCCCGAGTGTCAGGGGGCAATTCAATCCAGTCAGGGCTCACTTCTGGTTGCAACTAGTCAAAGAGTCTATTGGCTTTTTCTCCAGTTTCTGTTTCCAGGTGTTGAAAGGCCAATATTGCGGGATTGACAAAACGCCTTCTGGCTCAGGCCGCTTTCATGTTGCTGCTTGATGATTTGCCGCCATTGCTGTGCACTAAGCCGGGTGGATGGTTTTACAGTTGGTTCCACGTGTGGTAACTACTGCGTTGGATGCAGGAGAAATATAGAGAAATATTGGCAGTCAGGTTGGTTTTTTTTAAGACGTCGTAATATGAGCAATTACTCTGAAAAACCGCATTATTGAGATTATATCTACCCCATGAAAATTTTTTTTCAAGGTGTAGCTTCCTGATTTAAACCGCAACGAATCTTGTGTTCGTTGCGGTTTAAATCAAGATTACACGCCAGTTTGAGCCATTACTGATGTACTTAGACTTGGTGCCAGCTCTGCCACTGAACTACTGCGGGTACTGCCTCGCTCTACGAGAGTGGTCGGCAGCATCAGTCGAGTCAGTTTACCTCCACGGTTACCCATCTCCTGCAGCAGGATTTTTACCGACTCTCTGGCAAGCCTGGAAAAATCCTGACGGAATGTAGTTAATTGATAGCTTAGCCAGGCAGATTGCGGAATGTCGTCAAATCCAATTATCTGGAGATCGTCTGGTATTTTCAGATTCATATGAGTCCGGGCAACATCCATCAGGGCTGCGGCCAGCAGATCTGTAGAGCAGAATATGCCATCGGGGCGATTTGCTGAGCTCAGCAGTTTGAGCAATACTGCCAACGAGTTGAAATAGCTATAGCTTGCGGTAATGATTTGTGGATTTTGCCCTGTAAGCCGAATACTTTCATCGATAAAGCCCTGCTCCCGTTCAGTGTTGGTGAAGGTCGGCACCTCACCGGTCAAATAAGCCAACTTTTTAGCTCCACGCTCGACAAAAAAACGGGCAGCATGCTGACCAGCACCGTAATTATCACTGATGGCGTAACTACAGTCTGAACCGCTCTCAACTCGGGCGAATTGCACAATGGGTATGTGAAAAGTTGCACACTCTTCATACAGGGCGGAGTTGAAATGGGCAGATGCAGAAATCACGCCATCGACACGATACTGGAAAATATCTGGTACTGTATGTCGATTGTCGTTAATCTGCCAGGGGATCAATACGGCAGAATAACCATTTCGCTGCAACTCAAGGCTTATGTGCTGCAGCGTTTCCATATGAATGGGATAGTCCGTGTCCGGAAAGACCAGACCGATCAGTTTCGACTCTTGGGTGGTTAAGCTTCTGGCAAAAGCGTTGGGCCGGTAGTTCAGCTGTCGGGCAGCTGCCAGCACCTTCTCTCTCGCCTCCGGTGATGCTGAGCTGGCGGTCATGAATACCCGGGAAACGGTCGATTGGGAAACACCCGCCAATTTAGCGACATCTCTGGATGTCACCACTTTCTTTTTAACCGCCATAGATTACTTCAAACAATTTTTACAATCCCCCCCCCAGGATGACTTCATCAAACCAAGGGTTCTAGTCGAGTTTCAGAGATCAGAAATATTAACGCAAGCCCGCAGCGAACTGATTATATTTGTGTTCAAAGCAGTTGGTTGGACTGATCTGGTCGATCGGTAAGTAATGAACTTTGGTCATTGGCCAACGTTGTCCCCAAGGACCGAAAAGAGGTTCGCTTCGGTCCGGATAGATGGTAAATCGTCGTCGTGTGTTGAGAGCCTGGAGTCTCAGGCAGTAGCAGCCTGTCCGTTTCCAGAGGCAGTTTTTTTGGCAAACAGACCGGTTTTAAGGGTTTCAGGCAGCGTCAGCCAGAGTATACCACCCAGAATCCAGATAATTGGTGAGCCCCACATGGCCGTGGTCAGATCGCTTCTTTCCTGAATAAAGACCAGTACCATCGGTGCCCACATACCAAGAATACGACCACCATGGAACAGTGCCGCGCCGAAACTGCGAAGGTGAGCCGGGAACATTTCCGCAAAGTAGCCACCCCATACAGCACTTGATGAGAGACCAAAGTTATAAACGAAACCGAGAATGGCCAGCAGGTTGACACCGCCAATGACAATATCCGATGGGGTTACGAAGAAAATAGATACAATGATACCGGCCAGAATAAAGCCAAAGGCATTGCATTTACGTCCCCACTTATCGGCGATAGCGCCCCAGCACCAGGCTCCGATCAGGCTGCCTGCGGCTGAAATTGAGAAGATGATCCCCATGGTGGTGCCGTCAAACAGGCGAACTTCTTTCAGGTAAGTGGTCACGAATCCGTTAAAGAACTGGTAGCCATAAAAATTCAGGCCAGCTAATGCAAGACAAGTGACGGTTATACGCAGGTTTGCACCTTGCAGCATTTCGCCCCATGAACCTTTTTTGACCTCACCGGTGGCACTGACCGCTTTTGCTTTGTCGTCACTGAAAGGTTCAACGTTCTTTTCACTGGGCAGAATAAATACCATGGCAACCGCTGCCAGCAGAGGTGGGATGCCACCAATCCACATCAGGCTCTCCCATGGGCCGCTGGTGCTGGACAGGTAAGCGGCATAAACACCCATAACCATGATAGCCACTGAGAACATACTGGAGGCAAATGCCGTCAGCTTGCCGCGCACCGAGGTCGTGAACAGGCCGATCATGGTGGAAACTGCAACCGTAAAATAGCCACCCAGCGATACGCCGATGATGAAGCGCATCAATGACCAGGTCAGGTAATCAGTAAACATCAAGTTGATGATGGTTGCGCCACCGTTCAGGGCGGTGATGGCAATCAAAGTGTTTTTGCGGCCCAGATTTTCAGCAAACCAGGCACAGCTTAATGCGCCGATCAAAGCACCCAGAGACTGCCAGGTATAAAACTGGGCAGTGTGCGCCAGTGTAATGCCCTCGTAGGCTTCAACAATGTACGGACGAACGTAGTCAATAACGACAAAGTTATAACAATAAAAGAAGTACCCAACCAGAATCACCAGATAGGCAGCCATGCGCTGTGCCAGTGAGACTTCACTCATGTGTTTTTTGGTCATGTAACTGACTCCAGGGGTTGAATTTTGGCGGGATGATACGTCTGTTATCCCCTGATAAGTTTTGATAGAGATCAAAAAACCAATGAATACGTAGTCACACTGTTCGAAAGGCGTTCATCAGCAAAAGTTGTGCCACCTCATGATCTCACCTAAGCAGCTTCAGTAAAACTGACTATGAGCATGCAATAGACAACACACAAAAAATTGTTACAGATCAACACTTATTCACAACCCGATTGACTACGTATTCATGATTGGGTCTTATATGCCTGACTTTTTGATAGGTTAGTTTCTCTTCTTGGGTTCTGTATTAAGGAGATACCTGTGAGTAAGTATCAGGAAACCAAAGCATTAGTTCGCGCCTACTTTGAGGCAATGGAAGCTGCAACACCCCAAACCGTAGCGGGAGTGCTCAGAGACTTTACCTCTGAAGATTACCTGTGGCGTGGTGTTTATCCATTCCGTGAGCAGCAAGGTTCTCAAGCAACTGCTGACGTGTTCTGGTCACCATTGATGGCATCTTTAAGCCGTATGCAGCGTCGTCAGGATATTTTCATCGGTGGTACCAATGAAATCAGCGGTGAGCAGTGGGTGATGAGCATGGGCCATTTTATGGGCCTGTTCGACGCTGACTGGATGGGCGTACGCGCAACTCGCAAGATGATCAACCTGCGTTATGCCGAGTTCAATTGTGTTGAAAATGGCAAAATTACTAAAACCGGTCTGTTCATCGATATTATCGGCATGATGCAGCAGGCTGGTGTTAACCCACTGCCACCTCAGACGGGAGCCTCTTTTGTTTACCCGGGTCCAAGAAATCACGATGGATTGTTGTTTGACGATGCACCAGAGGAAGAGGGTGTGGCAACACTTGCCTTGGTGAACCAGATGGTGGCAGACCTGAGCGCCCTGAACGACAGTGGAGCGATGGGTTGCCCACCGGAAGTACTGGAACAAAGCTGGTCCAAAGATATGATCTGGTACGGCCCGGGCGGTATTGGGGCAACTTACACCATCCCCCGTTATCAGGAACAGCATCAGCTGCCATTTCGTAACAACCTGAAAGACAAGAAATTCAACGGTCATGTTTGCCGCTTTGCAGAAGGTAACTTTGCCTGCTTCTTTGGCTGGCCAAACCTGTCCAATACACCGATCGGTGGATTCCTGGGACTGCCGGGCGGTGAGATCCGTGCTGATATGCAGGTTGTTGACGTCTACTATCGTGATGGCAACAAACTGTCAGAAAACTGGGTCTTGATTGATATACCGTACTGGCTCAAGCAACAGGGTCTGGATATTTTTGAGCGCACTCAGAAGATTCTGAATCCTCAGCTGTAAGTGCCAAAACAGGCAAAGTCCACAGCAGTGGACTTTGTACCGGGTGCTCAGCCTGATTAATGTCAGCCTTAGAGATTATGAGCAATAGGAAAGCCGTATTGATTCATTTTCTTCCAAAAACACTCCCAGTGACCGGATGAACAGACCAACGCTCTGAGGGTAAGTAACATGGAAGCTCCCTTTTCCTTCCAGCGCATTCCTGAACGACACATTCGCTGCTTTACCAATATTTTACAGGCTGCTTCAGTGACGCCTGATCCAAGCGGCAAGTGTTTATCCAGTGCCTCGGGGTAAATCATCTTTTTCCAATTATTTTTGAAGTAGGTTCTGGCCTTATACAGCTTCTCCAGAGAAGCTGTCCTATTGTTGCCTGGTGAAGCGTCCCGGAGTTCCTCGCTCAATTGGTGTGCTGCCCCCTTTTCATGTTTGAGGCTATGGAGCTTCTGCTTCATCCAGCTCTTTCGTTCATCCTTGTTCCTTACCCCTGGGAACAGCGCTTCTGCCGCATCGGCCACATACTCAGAGACATGGTAAAAATCCAGTACCTGGTAGGAGACAAAAGGCTCAAGGAAGGTCCAGTTATCAGGGGCTCCATCGGCTACTCCAACGTATGTCGCCTCAGGGAACCGCTTTTTGATTTTCTGGATCTCTCCGGTAAAACGACGGATAAATGTCTGCTTTCCATACTCTGGGGCAGCTGCACAGTAGGTGGTGTGCAACCTCTCTCCTTCACTGTTCAGCAAAGATATGGTGCCACACATGGCCGTGCGGTAGTGGCCATCCCGATAGAGTAAAGTTGTGCCGTCCAGTCCCAGCGAAACGGTCGCAACAGGATCTGGCAAATCAGGAATCTCGTACGTCCAGTGTTCTTCCTTCGCCTGCGCGATGCAGGCAACGACATCAGACAGATCCTTAAGGGTTGCACGGCTACTGGTACGTCTGTGGTTTTGTAGAAGGTCATCCTCAACCTGAGGTGCAGCCATGTTCGCATATTTCCAACTCACCATGCGGGCAAAAGCAGGTGTTGAGTTCACAACGATTCGGGCATTCTGATCCAGGGGGCAAAATGTTTTGCCACCTTCACGGCTCTGGTAAACATAACGCTCTACCCGTAAGGCTCCCCATGGTGTTTCATAGACCTTGGGCTCCTTCTTTTTCTTGCTGGTAAGACGAGTTACACCTTTGACAATGGGCTCACCATTGGTATCGAGATGTCGAAGCTGTTGGCCTGCGGCCAGCCGGCCCGCAGAGTTGAGTTCATCTTGCAGGTGCTCCTCAAATTTGAGCATCGATTGACCGTGCTGGATGGTGATCAGGACCTGCGTTTCGTTGTCTTGAGAGGAAAGTATCTGAGCCGGCATAACGACAAAAAATAACCAGTGAAACATATCAAAACAATGTAGTTGCTTTTGTTCAATTAGACGACATTAATCAGGCTGAACACCCGTTGGAACTTAATACCTTAAAAATTGTCCAATGCCTCGAAGGAATACAAATTTAAACATACCGAGTAGATTCAAATG
>JAQFVO010000211.1 GCA_027942505.1 Endozoicomonas sp.
GACACCAAGTATCTGTACGTGGCACCGCTTGAACAAGGAGGCTGGTTCAACGTCAAGTTCGACATAGTCATGCCTGAGTTCTGGTGGAGAGGAGAAAAACCTGCCGGCGAATCCACGGTAAAGGTCTTGATCAATGGTGAGCAGGTCTTGAATGCCGAAACCCGGGTCGGCAATAACAACTGGAAAGTTGGTAAATCATACAGGCCCAGGCCCGGCGATTTGTATCTCGGCGAGCCATCTGGCTACCATGTCCAGTTCGGTATTGCCGATGCCTCGGGCGAAATGGTGGTCAAAATACAGGATCCGAAGATAAAGTCTTATCCGCGAAAGACCTTGCAAAGTTATGCCGCATTAGCACATCAGGCTCCTATCAAATACGACTCTGTTTCCGGCGAATGTCAAGTCATTTATACGTTTGAGCGCGCCGGTTTCCAGTCGCTTGGGTGAAAGTCTCATACTGACACAACTGCAGACCTTGGAGCACAGGATTTATGTCCCTGTGCCGTTGGTCGTTTTTTGCATTTAGGATATTTGGCCCTACCAGCCCAGAAGTTCTTGAAAGCTTCCTGTTGATCCCTGAGTGTTTGTTGCAGGTATCCCCGCCTGACTGGGCTGGGCGGGGCTGCCGAGGCAAGGCTTTACGCGAAAACATGGTAACTGTGCAACAGGCGGGCAATGTCCGGATGCTTTTTTTCGATAGTGAGCATCAGGGCCTTGAAACCAGGAATCTTCCGGGCATTGACTTCGGCGCCACGGCGCAGAAACAGACGAACAGTGTCCAGATGCCCATTTTGGGCAGCAATCATCAGCGCGGTGCGACCATTGAGCCGCCGGTCATTGATCCTGGCGCCAAGCATGAGCAACAGGTGAGCAATATCCGTGTCGCCATTTTTAGCCGCAGTCATAAGCGCAGTATGACCGCTTGTCAACGGGGCATTGATGCTGGCACCGTATTTTATCAACAGGCAAATAATCTCCCGGTCCCGCTTTTCGACAGCAAGCATTAGCGCTGTTATTTCCTTATTCCCTCGCTCGGTCACACGAATATTGATGTTGGCACCGAAATCAAGCAACAGGCGAGTTTTCTCCAGATCCCCATTTTCGATGGCCCATCTAAGAGTGCTCCAGCAGGCGTCAGCACCGCTCTTATAACGAAACTCAGTATCGACGCAGGCGCCGTGCCTGATCAGCAGACGGGCAATGTCGAGATGCTGTTTTTCAATA
>JAQFVO010000474.1 GCA_027942505.1 Endozoicomonas sp.
TGGTAGATCAGTGGCAAAAAACTGCTGGACTGTTTTTATAAGTCAGTGGATAGCGAAATTATCAGTTATATTTTTTAAGGCGTAAATAACTATGGTCGTATATTGCGGTAGATATTAATCAACCATTTATTAACTTTTAAACACAAAGCGCACAAAGAGCATGAAGAAGAGCTTTTCTTTTTTGTGCTCATTATGTTTTCTTGGTGCAAAACCGTGCTGGGACCCTGATTTTCTCTCCGCTGACGGCATGCATGCCACTCTGTCATCAAAAAAAGGACAGCCATTTTTCCCGGTCGTGAAATTTATGGGTGTCCTGTTTTACTGCTGTTTTACTGGCAGCATCCATCCCGCCTGCAGCGGCACTCACGCTCCGGGGATGGCTCGTGTCTATATCTTCATATGTGTGTTGATGCCAGGGACTCACATGCTGATTAATCTCCTCAAGGAATGGGTCACTTGTTGGTGGTTTTTCCGGTAATGCCCATTTATTTAGACTGGGTGGTTTTGGAGGAGTTACTTCACTTTATTGTTCATAGGCAGGTTCCTCTTCAGCCTCTCCCGTACCGTCTGCGACCATCGGTTGACCGCTAACCTCTTGAGTTTTACCCGCCGTATCGGTTACCACCAATTCCTTTGGGTCGCCCGCATCGGCGGGGGAGGGCCTGCGGTGATAATGACGATAGACGCTCACCCCGGTCACCTCTGCCAGCACAAAGGCCACAGCCCCCAGGGCAATACCGGCTATGGCGAGGTTTGCCGCCAGTGGTGCCACGCCGGAAAAGGTCATGGTGGGCAGCGGTGTGGCCACAGCGGTCAGATTCAGCAAAGGCGGCGGTGAAGCCAGAGCGGTGAGATTCAGGAAAGGCACCTGGCAGGTTTGCACCATCGACTCCGGCTGGCAATCAGGTTGGATAAACCGCGGATCGGCCGCGGCACAGAGTGTGCTGTGATTAACGCTGTTGTTGTGATAAAGCTGACCGTTCACCCGAGTGTTCAGTGTCTTGATGCCGACCAGTTC
>JAQFVO010000284.1 GCA_027942505.1 Endozoicomonas sp.
AAAAAGAGAATTTTTTGAATACCTGTCTATTTCACGTTTTTTACAGTCACCATAGGTTAAGCCTCCTGTCACAATAATGTGTGGATGTACTTGTATCCCAATACCACCGCTCTGCTCAAGATGATAACCGCTGGTAGCACTGCCCAGGAATTTCTTTACAAAATATCGCCCACCACCATGTGAAATATCAATCAGTTGATTTTCATCAGTAACCTTTTCAGACTCCAAAGCCGCGCTTGAATCCATCCATCGGGCATCCGGCAGAGACTGGTCTGTTTTATGCAGAGATCCTGGTGGTTTAATCTCTCTGAGATAACTATCCAGTTGATTTATTAACGTCTTGGCTATTACCCGACAGGCTTTGCTTGACGACTTATCATCAGTTGACAAGAGATGTTTGTGATATACAAAGAAAGTGAGAAACAAAGGCCTGTGTTTCAAGGAAATATGACCCATTGAGTATGCCCTGGAGCCCAGAGATGCACAGATATCAATAAAAAAGCCTATATTTTTCTCGTAAACAGAACGGTGAACTATGTGTTTGACCAGGGCAGCCGTTTCCGGGCGGGCTGCTTTATCCATAAAATCGCTACTTTCCAGCCAGGTCATAATGCCATTATGACCCTGATCAAGAAAATCTTTGCCAAGTTCCAGCACGTCTAAAATGTTCTCGTGGAGAGGCTCAGGCTGGGTATCAAAAACATCTGAGCCACCAGCCAGAGATCTCAATAGTTTCTTATCAGAGTTAAACAAATTCAGATGTTCAAAATCATCAACCAGTTCACCTGTGGAACGTGATGGTTCTTCGACAACTGCTGTCATGTCCTCTGCTGTTGCCATATCTTTTGGTATTGCCATGATCTCTGGAGTTGCTTTTGTGCTGTCCTCATTGAGGGATACGCCCTCTGAAGAACTGAAACTTGTAGGTGGGGAGAGGGAGGCAATTGACGAGCTGGCCTGAGTCACCACAGTTACCGATTGACTTTCATCTTCCGGTACTGACTCCGATGCTCTTCGCTCAGACAGTCTGACCGTGGGAGGATCAACTGGGGCAGGAACGATCAACAATGTTTGTGCTTCTACAAGGGTGATTTTCCGACCGAGCAAAAAACTGGTGATTCCTTTTATTAGCCCCTTGATTCCCCTATAGGCATTATATTCATATTGAAAAGCGTCAACACCCGTTAGGCGAACAGTATTCTCATTTTGGACAACACTCATATCAGATCCCTCTGACAAGAAAATCGAAACACTGATCATTGCTTGGAGAACGTGTTAAGACACTTTACTGATGAACTCGATAAAAAAAGACATTTATAAATAACTCGACAGATAATAAGAAAACAAGAGGATCCCCTTAAATATCTCGACTGATAAAGTGGGTGTCTTCTTTCTGTTCTATCGGCGGGGCACGTTTTGGAGCGGTAGTTGCCATTGCAATTGAAAAAAAATGACAAGTACCAAAGCATATTTTTTTATGTGTGGGTACGATCGTTCTCCCGCCCTAAAGTCTGGCACCACCGATATTACAAAGGTACTTTTGCAGCGGGATCGACAACGGCAATTCCGGTACATTACTAATCAAACTCTCCCCCTGCCTGCGGCATTCAAGCAATATTTTTCGGATAGCCAAACGACATTTCGCCTGCAACGACGTGACCGGATCAAGGGACCTGAGCATGGCATCCACTTTTGCCTGTGGCGCAACGCCGCGACCGTTACGGTACGCAAATACGCCACTACTGAGGCTGGCTGGCCCGGCACCGTGCGCAACCAGTAGAGAAATGATTTCCGGGCGCCCATTGGATACGGCGGCATCCATGGGTGTCAATTTACTCTCCAGCGTGTGCAGGTCCGGGTCAGCACCGCAGTTGAGCAGTAATTGAGCGAACTGAAAGATGTCAACTTCATGCTGCCAGAACTCCCTGGAGCTTCGATCTTCCCGTGATAACGGTGTGTTGATCAGGGTTACCAGTGGTGCCGTTTTACTGATTTTCCCGGAGGGCGGATGAAACTTCCCACCATCCGGATCTATGCCGGCCTTGATCAGTTGCAGGGCCACTTCCCGGGTACTGGTGAACACCGCTCTTTCCAGATAACCACAAGTGCCACGCACACAATCGAGCCGTGCGCCGTGGCTTAATAACAGTTTTACCATGTCTGCATCGTCAACTTTTATGGCCATACCCAGGGGTGTAAGTTTTTCACTATTGACGCACTCAAGGGAGGCCCCAAGGCTCAGTAGCTTCTCGACGATGTTTTTGTTTCGGTGACACACAGCGCCATGAAGAGCGGTGTGGTTATAGTTGGTTTTGGTTGCGACGTTGACCCCGGCCTCAAGCAGCCGGTCAACAATGCTCCACTGCTCATTCTCGACAGCATTGATTAATGGGGTGTAACCATCCGTATCAGGCAGGTCAGGGTTTGCACCATCATCCAGCAGCACATTGACAATATCCAGGTGGCCCCGGTTGATAGCCTCTTGCAGAGGCACGAACTCCTGCCCTTCATGGACCAGGCTTTTGAACCCATTGGGACAGGT
>JAQFVO010000301.1 GCA_027942505.1 Endozoicomonas sp.
CAGCAGAAAAATCCCTAAAACTTTAACCGCGATGGTGGCAGCCGCTACAGCGACGCTGGTCGTGCGCCAACGTTCTACTCTGCCGTGGAGCGCAGTGCCGCTGCCGTAAAGGTCGACAAGATGCCTGCCCAAAGCTGGCTCAATGCCATCAAGAAAGGCAACAACGTGCAGGACGAGGAAATCCAGTGGCTGGGGCTGGACCTGTGGCTGGATAGCAAGCAAGGAGAAAAGTTATCCAAAGAAAGTGTACTGCGCTTCATCCGTGAAAACGAGGTAAATATTGAAGAAGACCTGGCCTATGACAACAGTGCAGCCAATAAAGAAGAACTGGAAGAACGTCTGGACTCGATGCGCAGAAACTTTTTAGAGGAGCGAATAGGCGACTATGAGCACGGCTATCATCTGGATGAGCTGGAAGATGCCCTGGAAACCGCAAGGGAGGAGCTGTATGACAGTGAGTATGACTACTATTACGACGAACTGAAGCAACGGTTTGAAAACGAAGAACTGGACGATCACGAAGTAGAAAGTTTGGTGGATGAAAACGGTGAACTGGATGAGTCCGCCCTGATGGAGGCCGCCTCATGGCGAGCGAATAATGCCGTAGAGCATACCAGTCAAAGAGAGCTGGCCAGAGATCACGTCAGCTACATGGAAAAGCGGGCAGCGGCAGAAGAAGTCTGGGAAGACGAGCGGGAAAGCGATGTCCGAAGTGATCTGGAAGCCGAGCTGCGGGATGAGTCCGGCGTTCAGTACAAGGAATACGCCATGGCTGGGGGTGAAGACTATTCCGAACTGATCCTGACGTTAGAAAATAACCGCACCATCTTCCCCAGTGACCCCAACCATAAGAACCAGAACCCACTGACCCCGGAAGAGATCGAAACACTAAACACCGGCTCCATGCCCAAAGACCTGCTGGTGTTTGAAGCATATTCCGGTGATGCCCATAGCTGGACCGTCGCCCGGTTTGCCCATAAAAAAGAACAGACAATTGTCACCACCGGCCATGCCACCGAAGCCTCAGCTATTGCTGCCGCCCTGAGCGAACACCAGTCGTTTACCCAATGGGATGTGGACGGTTATACCCATACTCACTGGGGTGATATCGGCAACCCGTTGGCACATGTCCGCTTCCAGACCTTCGATGAAAACGTCCATGGTCGTAATGAACGAATCCTGTTTATTGATGAAGTTCAGAGCGACTGGCATCAGGCAGGGCGGGACATGGGATATCAGACCCCACAGAACGCCAGAGACCATGAGCAGCAGGATCGTAAAGAACGAGAGATTACCCGGAAAATAAACAAACTGACGAAAGAAGAGAGCATTATCGTAAACGAGTTATTTCGCGCCAAAGACAAACGCAATGAACTGAATGAACAGCTCAATAACGAAACCGGCTGGAATGATTGGGGGGACGAAGAATACAAGGCAAAACTGCAAACAGAAATAAAGCAGGCCAGGAAGGACATTACCGAACTGCTCAGACGCAAGACCCATGTTGAAGACGAAATCAGGAAGCTGGAGACAGAACGACAGTCAATGTATAGCAACCGCACCAACATCCACCGCATGGTCCCCGACGCCCCCCTGAAAGAAAACTGGCCCAACCTGATAATGAAACGCATGATCCGCCACGCCGCCGAGAGTGGCTATGACCGCATCGCCTGGACCAGTGCCGTCCAGCAGGTAGAACGGTATCCCAGCCTGGGGCAGGTGGTGCGTGAATTGCGGGTATCACCCCAGCTAACTAAAGAAGGTATCCTGAAAGGCTTTGACCTGACGGTCAAAGACCGCAACGGTGTCACCCGCAGCATGGTGGCTCCGGAGTCATCACTGGAAGACTATATCGGGCATCGCCTGGCAGAACAGGCCCGGGAGAAAACCCGGGCAGTTCAGGAAACGCTGTAGCAGGAACGCACCCACTGGTCAGCAGAACAGGATAGTGACGATGAGCAGAAGCGCTGGTTTCTTCGGGATGCCAATGGTGAAGCACTGTACGCCTTTCATGGGGATCTTTTGTATTTCAACTCCGAAGCCGAGGCCATTCACGACATTGATCAAACGGTATTTGCCGAGCATAACGAAGAGTTCACCCTGGAAGGCATGAACGAAGTGGTGGGCAAGGATGGCAAGGGCATGCGGGAGTTCTATGACAAACGTCTTGCAAACTACATGAAGAAATACACCAAAAAGTGGGGAGCGAAGCTGGAACCGGTGAATATCAACTTCAGTGATTCAGAGCACCCCAGGCCGGACAAGGTCTGGTCCGTGACGGTTACCGACAAAATGCGCGACTCTGTACTCAAGGATGGTCAGCCCCTGTTCGCCCTCAAGGACAACAGCAATGTTCGTTATGCCCTGAAAGGCGTCCCCGACGAGGTAAGCAAGGTCATTGATCAGGTCCACGGCGGTGGCAAGGCACAGGGCACAACCGAGCGTCTGAAAAGCCTGTGGCACGACAAGAGCCTGCTTGACCATATCAAGCGCGGGCAGCTGCACGTCAACCAGGGGCTGTTCAACAAGGCCGCCATTATCGAGCACAACGAAAAGCTGCTTAACGAAGGCAAGCTGCTTGATGCCAGTGAGTCAGCGTCCAAGGCGTTTCACCTGGCCCGTAACCTTGACTACGTGCATGAAGCGATGCTTTGGGGCGGCACCCCGCAGCTAAAGGACGGCAGCGTGGTGATCAGGCAAGGCAGCCAGGGTTTGCTCGATACCCTCAAGCCGGTGGCCGAGCGCGATGAACTGAAAGTGTGGGAGACGTGGGCCGCCAGTATCCGTGCCAAACGGTTGCTTGAAGAAGACCGCGCTGCCCGAGCCAAAGGTGCCCGACTGCTGGAAAGAGCTAAGGGACTCAAGGAAACCCTCGATGCCGTGGCGCCGGAGCAGTACCCCGGTGGCCGTGCTGGCTACGAGCGCGACCGCAAGCAGATGCTGGCCGACCGGAAGCAGGGGCAGGCACTGAGCAAGCAGAGCCGGGAGAACCTGTTCGATGACCGCAAGATCAACACCATTCAGAACTGGGTAAACACCCAGCCGCAACTGAAGGCACGGTTTGAGCAGGTGCAAAAGGACTACCAGAAGTTCAACGGCGATATGCTGGACTTTATGGTGGACGCGGGCCTGATTGACAAGGACGTGCGCAAACTGTGGAACACCGATGACTATATCCCGTTCCACCGGGTTCACGATCTGGAAGCGACAGAGCAGGCCGGTGGCAGAACCCGCAAGGGGCTGTCCGGCCAGAACTCCGGGATCAGGAAGCTGACCGGCGGGGTAGAGCAGATTGCTCCCCTGGAAGCGATGGTTCGCAACACCCGGTCGATGCTTGATGCCGCGTTCAAGAACATCGCCATGCAGCGGATCGTGGCCGACGCCGAACAGCTTGGCGCCGTGGAACGGGTGGACACCCTGGACAAGATCACCGACGACGAGGTGGTGGCGCGACTGGAAGAGCTGGGCATGGATACCAACCTGACCCCGGAACAGAAGCGGCGCTGGAAAGCCCTGATGGGCCGCTACACCGAGTTGAGTGAAGGCTCGGTCAGTGCCTCGGTCGATGGCAAGCAACATGTCTACCTGGTCCATGACCCGCTGTTGCTCTCCACCATTCGTGACCTTGGCCAGCCTGCCTTCAGTACCCTGATGAAACTGGTGGGTATACCCCGCAAGCTGCTGACCACGTTCGTCACGTCGCTGCCGGACTTTATGATCCGCAACCTGATGCGCGACACCATATCCACGGCGGTACATATCGCGCCAGAGGTGAACGGCAAGGCGATCAGCCTGAACCCCATTGCCGGGGCGGTGCGCGGGTTCCGCAAGGCGCTCGATAAAGACCCGTCAAGGCTGGCCATGATGATGGGCGGTGCTGGCGGTGGCGGCGGTTACTACGATGTGACGGCGAAGAACGTGCGCAAGATGCTCTCGCCCGATGAGCAGAAGCGGTTGCTCGATCACCCGGCCAAGCTGTGGCAGTTGTGGCAGCGTGTCGGTTCCCGCTTCGAGAACTCCAACCGCCTGCACGTTTACGAGCAGACCCGCAAAGCCGGTGGCTCTGAAGCCGAGGCCGCCTACCAGGCGATGGATGTGATGAACTTCACCCGCAGTGGCCAGTGGCCGCTGGTGCAGTTCATGGTGCAGACGATCCCGTTCTTCAACAGCATGTTGCAGGGCGTCAACCGGATGTGGCGCGGGATCAAGCCGGGCGATGAACTGGCCCTGTCGGCGTTCTCAGGGCCGGTGATCTTCCGGGGAATGCTGTTCGGGCTGGCATCGTGGGCGCTGTTCAATATGTACCGCGACGATGAACGGTACAAGGAACTGACCGACGACGACAAGCTGATGTACCACCACTTCTGGATTGGCGACGGCAAGGAGGGCCACTACCGGATACCCAAGGCGTTTGAAGTGGGTGCCATCTTTGCCACGCTGCCGGAGATTATCACGCAGAGTCTCGATGGCAGCGAGGATATGAAGTGGACACGGGATATGCTGGCCAAGACGCTGACCAGCAGTTTCGGGCTGGACAGTATGCCGCTGCCGCAGTTTATGAAGCCGATCATCGAGGTGGGGACCAACCGTGACCGGTTCCGTGACCAGCCGATCCTGCCGATGCGCTTGCAGAACCTGAAGCCTGAAGCGCAGTATGACCCCTACACCAGTGACACCCTGAAAGAACTGGTGCAGCTGATTCCCGAAGGGGCGCCGGACTGGATGCGTTCGCCCAAGAAGCTAGAGCATTTACTCAAGGGCTACTTTGGCGGGCTGGCCCGTTACACCCTGCTGGCCACCGACGCCATGACCCGCGAGGCCACCGGGGCCGGTGACAAGCCAGCCACTACCCGGCAGGATAACCCGTTGCTGGCCAGCTTTGTGCGTGACAAGGTGCCGGGGCGTAACCGGTACACCGACGAGTTGCACAACATGACGGTGGATATTACCGAGATTGCCAACAGCATCAAGCGGTACCAGGAGTCCGGTGAAACTGAGCGAGCAGGAGAACTGGAACAGACTGCCGCCACCAAACTGAAGAACAAGGCCGGACTTCAGAAGGCCAGCCGGGAAATCAATAAGCTGAGAAAAGAGGTGCGGCGGGTGATGGAAGACCGGTTGATGAGCCGTGATACTAAACGGCAACGACTGAATACTCTGCACGAGCGGATCAACCAGTTATCAATGAATGCAGTCAAGCGTTACCAGCGACCATTTCGCTGAACCACCTATCACTTTTCCCGCTCTGGAATGGCCTTGTCACGACTGAGCTTTGCAAAGTTGGTGCCAAGTCTTTTGATACTTTTTTCATACCGTCATCCTACCCACAAATTTAGTGGGTAAGATGGTAAAAATCTGTTGGCTACCCGTAAGGGCACACAAAGCAGGTAGCTCGAGGCTTCAGCTGCAACTTGCCCTGTTCAACCAACATTACATTGAACTTGCGTTTAAATGCGGGAGCCAAAGTCTCAGGCTGCTTCGCGGTGTTTGTCACTTTCCTCCTCGTTACCAATTGTACTGCTGCACTTTAACGAAAATTCCTAAGCCATTAAACAACTTAAGTCGTATTATTTATGGCAACCAGATAATACAGATTTTATAAGATAAGAATAGTGCCGTCTTTAATCTTCCGATCAATCTCTAAAAAAACACTCATGTCTCAAAAAGACGATTGCATGTCCATTTTGGACGCGATATTGTCCCTGTACGACATAGAGGTGTGCCGATGATTAAAACTAACAATCAGTGACCAGCGTGTTCAAGTGAAGCCTGAATATAAAATTCAATCGTTGGAAGCCGTTAATCTGATCATAGATAAATTGTTTTGATGAGTTTAATAACCAAGAGTGGTGCCAGATCATTTATTTATAAGCTATCCAGAAAATCTATTAGATTTTTCTTTTAGAATATAAGACAAATGTCTGACACCTGATTCCAATATTTTCAATTCGTATTACAAGACAGACACATTACTCTCACATTCCGGAATAAAAAACATATAAATGGAGATATAAACGTGAGCCCGTCAGCAATAAAAAACCAGGTAAACAAAAAAATGATCGCTACAGTTCAGGTTAAGATCATTCCCGAAATCTTGAAGCTTCGAGCCTTAGAAAGAGATATATTATTTTTGGATTTAATCCAAAGATATGGTTCTCCTGGTATTCGACTGGTCAGATCTGACCATTTCGCAGAATCACCCAAATAAAAGACCCGTGTATATCCGCGGTGGAAGCCACAGAGGGTAGGAGTTGTCCCCGAATAACTTCCTTTTTTTGCCACGGAGGCACAAAGACACAGAGGAAAAGATTTTTTTCTTTACTGTGTGCCTCTGTGCCTCCGTGGCAAATGTTCATTTGGTGGATTACATCGAAATGTGGCAGTTATTTAAGGACAATTCCTTAGAGGCATTTTTGTGGCCCAGGGTGGCGCTTGGTGCAGTCCATTCGATACCAGGCACTCGATTAAACCTTTACAAAGCGAGCCCAACTATAGCTGACGATGCTTAATGGAAAATAGATTACGTTTAGCCAATATCTGGCACCAACCGCCCCGCCTCAGGATGCTGATACTTTTTCTCCAACACCTCCACCCCAATCATGATTTGAATCACCAGCCCGACCAATAAAACTCTCTGGGGTTCAGGGCAATTTGCCAGCCCACCATATTCTGCCAGCACCCTCTTTAATTTTGCCCACGTGTCTTCCGACATAAATGACACCCGCTCAAACAGTAAGACCTGGTCCGGGTGCATTTCCAGCAGGCTCATACCTCGGTCGGAATGTTCTGCGACAAAGTCCTCCAGCCGCACACCTTTCGCATAACGGCCTGCCAGGTTTCTCAGCTCAACCAGTTTGTCGCTGTATTGCACAAACCACTCAATGTACTCTCGTTCATTGGAAATGGATGGGGCTTCGGGGGTATTTTTCATAAAGATCTAATTGTTATGGCGTCCCTGGAATAACGGAGAAATTGTTTAGCGGGCGGGAAAGTCAACGTGCGTAAAGCTTATCGTAGCAGTAGTTAGTCGCTTCGATAAAACCTTCAATACTGCCACAGTCAAAACGTCTGCCCTTGAATTTATAAGCCAGCACACAGCCACGTTGAGCCTGAGTCATCAGGCCATCGGTCGGTTGTACTTGAGTGGTGGATAGAACTTTTTTTGAACCACAAAGGCACAAAGACACAAAGGAAGACTTTCTTTTGTTTGACGCGCGTAGCGCAGGCAAACCCCAAAAAACTTTGTGTCTTTGTGCCTTTGTGGTTCCAAGTCTTTTAAGGCAGCGGGTATTGCCGTTCTAATTGTTTAGCCCGATGTGGATAGAGCTTGGCTAGTCGCTGTTGGCTGTTATCGAGAATATTCTGTACCGGCTCGCTCAACCATCCACGATAATACCCGCCAAGGATGGTGGCGTTTTCCATCACCTGCTGCTCCCAGGGGCCAAGCAGGTC
>JAQFVO010000310.1 GCA_027942505.1 Endozoicomonas sp.
CAATGCCCGGTATGGTCCAGGGAAGGGGGTCCCCCGAGTTGAGCAGTTTGCGAACGATTTGATTGCGCAAAACAACAGAGTCGTCCCAGGCAATACCGGCGTTGCTGTTTTCGTTGAGCGTGGCCACTGGCTCAGCAGGTCTGGATCGTCTTTTTTGCCGTTTGCGGGTTGATGCTGGCTGTTGTGGGGTGACCACTTGCTGGTCTGGCCATACTTTCTTCAACGCTGCCTTGATGCCGTATCTGCCCAGTAAAAATCCTGCGACACTGGTTGCATACTGACAGATGCCGCCGGTAAGCACAGGCAGTACCATGCTCAGGTTTTCTACCAGCGTGGCGCAGTTATGGCGCAACGATCCCCGTTTAGCCCCGGTGCGCAGACGACGAGGCAGGTAGCTGTGCAGAGCCCAGCCCCAAATGCTCAGACCAAGGCCGGCCATCCCTGCACAGCAATACCCCACGGCACCTCGGGTGATCGGGTGATTCATCAGGTAGCCGTGGCCTGACTGATCGGCAGCACCAGTGATCATTCCTGAGACCATTCCCATGGCGAAAGCAGAGTTCGTTGTCGTGGTGTAGCCTTCATCACTGGCCTGTGAAGATAGTGGTGGCTGAGTATTAACGACCTGAGTTGAATTGTCATCCATTCGACAAAAATTATAGGCCCGGGAAGGGTAGGAGCTGATAATCTCATTGCCGATAGTCACTAGCGCCTGTGGCTGGTCAGTGCTGGTAATAATACGGATTATGTCGTTTGAATTAAGCGCAGGATCGCACCGGGAAGGCCGGTCATCCCGCCAGGCCTTGTCTTTTATGTGATATTTTAACTTGAGTTGGTCTGATGGGTTTAACAAAAACTGTTGCCGGAAACAGTCTATAGCAGCGGAACTATTACTGGACAGGGCGAGTGGAGGCTGTGACAACCAGAGGTAAAAACCAGAACCAACGTTTGAGGAGGTATCCGGGGGAGACTCCTGGAGATCGACGACCGATGGCTTAATAACGTCAACCTTGCACTGGTCGGCAATATCTTTCAGGACCGGAAGCACAAATTTCTCATTCATTGAGATCATCAGTCGAACCCCTAATTCCAGGTAGAAGTTGCGCAGGTCATTTTCCCAGCACTTAAAACTACCTGCAGACTGCCGGTAGGCATATTTCAACTGAAAGCAGAGCACTGATTCTTTAGCCCTGTTGTAGTCATTGACCAGTTCATTCAAGGTCTTGCTGTTTTGGGCAAAGAAATCAGGGTTATCCTGATTGTGGCGGTGTTGCCTGACGGTAATGCGCATCAGATTCGGTCGGGTCATGAAACTTGCAACGATGCTATGCATGCCCTGCGCCAGTAATCGGGCAAACTGGCTCGACTGAACCGATAAATAGTGTCTTGAAAAAAGGGTAAACTTCATTTCTGAGGTGTATTTTCTGCAGGCAAAAAGGCCGGATGATCGCACATCGGGCATCATCATATGGAGTAATGCGTCACCGTCGATCAGGATAGATGGAACCTCCCTGCCCGCTTCGATTGACACCGCTTCCAGAATCAAGCGCAGAGGCGTCGCCCCCGTATGACTCGTTGCGGGCAGGAAGAGGGAGCTGAGAAAAAAGTTATCGCTGACGGTTACTTCTGTGAGGTGTGGGTTTTGGCTGGTTGTGAACGCATAGTCGGGCAGGAAATAGAAAATAACGTCGTGATAAAAATCGGCCATTATGGCCTGTGCCCAGATCGGATCATCAGTACCCATACGTCTGTTCAGCTGTTCAAAGAGTTTTATTGTTGCGGAAAATTGTGGATATTTCTTATCAAGAAAGGCGCGGATATCACCCAGCGACAGGATTTCAATCCCTTCTTGCAATAACCGTTCACGCAGTGATTGGCCCATTGTGAAATAATTGCGCAGCTTTTCATCGTGATAATCATCAACCACTATCTTAGTGATGCCCCGTCTTGTTAACGGTATGGAGAGGCTGTAGTTAAGCGCGTAATCAAGAAATTGTGCGCCGTGGGTAGAGGCGCCAGCGAGCAGACGATAGTTCTCCACCTCAGGATTAATCGTTACTTTTGCCTTACCTGTTTCAGTACTGGCTGCCTGATGAGGAGCGGACCAATCGGGATTGGCCGCGTGTTGTCCGGATACTTTCAATTTGACCTACCTGCCAGGGGAGTGACGCACCAGCGTGGTTGTTGCGGTTCCCCATGTTTATTGTTTTATAGAACCCGACAAATCATCAGTAATGAACGTGCGGCAACATTGTCCGGGTGCGCGGTAATAACCAATTGGACCTGTGTGGTGGAAAAAAATTCCAAATCGGCCTGATACAGGCGTCACCGGTGTTGCCATTTGGGCGTGATGGAACGGTCAATCCTGCAGCTGGTCCCACACATCCTGGTCACGCTGTGCGGTCCAGACCCGCGGTAATTCAAGACCACTAAGCTCGTCCCACAGCCGCTGCACATTAAACGGCAGGCAGTGCTCAAAAATGGGCCAACCGCCAAACTGCGGGGCGAGGCAGTCGTGGGTAGCGACAAAGGCCTCCTTCAGCGTTCCCTGGCGATGAAAAACGGTGCTCACCTGGTCGATCATGGTGTTGAGAAACAGGCGGCTCTGTTCGATGGCCGCATTGACGTTCTCATGCCCATGCACCACGGCGCCCCGCCCCCCCACCAGCGTCTGAGCGCCATAAGCCTTAACTTTATCCAGCGTCGTGGTAGACCAGTGAACATGAAACGCATCACCGGTATAGAGTGCTGCCCGGGCTTCCACCAGGTCGCCGGTAAAGAGAATCTTGTGTTCTGGCAGCCAGGCGCAGATATCACCACCGGTATGACCCAGTCCACAGTACTCCAGCACCAGGTCACCACGCTGGCTGCCCAGGGGGATTTCCAGCCGATCATTGAAGACGATATCCGGGTGAGTCAGCCCGGGAATGCCATCGGGCTGGCGAAACAGCCTTGGCATCCGACGCAGTTCGCTCTCCCAGTCGTCCAGCCCACGCTCTTCGATCAACCGCCGGGTGTTGTCGTGGCTGATGATGGCTTGCGCTGAAAAGGCCGAGGCACCCAACACCCGGACAGCGTGGTAGTGGGAGAGCACCAGGTACTTTACCGGTTTGGTTGTGTGTTTTTTCAGTTCTGCCAGCCAGTCGGTGGCCGCTTTTGGCGTTGCCCGGGCATCGAAAGCCACCACAAAATCATCGGCTTCGATGGCACCGACATTGGGGTCTCCCTCGGCGGTGAGGGCGTACACACCGTCGGCCAGAACCGCCAGTGTTTCCTGTTTTTCTGTCAGGTCTTGCGAAGAGGCAAACGCTTTTTTCGTCATGGCTACGGCTTCGGGCATTAATATCACGACCCCTGCCCCGCTATGGCCTGAGGCTGCGAAGGCAGGTTGCAAAAGACAGAATCAAAAGTAGCAACACCATGAGCAACCAGCAATGAATTGGTAAGCCGACAGATTTACACTGGATCAGCGAGGTTGTTGCAAAAGGCCCTTAAAAGAAGGGAACCACAAAGACACAGAGACACAAAGTTTTTTCCGGGCCTGCTCAGGCTACGCCCGGCAGACAAAAAAGGCT
>JAQFVO010000318.1 GCA_027942505.1 Endozoicomonas sp.
AGGGTCATTAACAACAACGACCTTCATAGAGCTGTGAAGAACTCATTCCTGGTTTCCTCATCAAACCCCCGTCTTAAGCTGAATTTCAGCAATGTATGTCTTTACAGAGTCAAGGCTAGCAAGCTGGTTCACCGGGATTTCCAGAACGTCATATCCTGCTTTTAGCAGCAAGGCTATTTTCAACAGGGTCGATCCGTTTCTGGTTCGGAAATCACTACCAATGTAGTGTAAGGGCCCCTGAATTTCGATAACAATATTGTGCCCGGGCAAAAACAGATCAACCGGTGACAGGGAGTGTAAGCTTTTATCCTGTTCAATCTTTAAAGATGGCAGTGCTGACTGAAGTTGAGTGCAGAAGGTGGATTGAGCTGCTGAGTAACTCATCCGGTAATCCGGAACAACGGGACACTTCCTGCCAAGCCAGCTTGCAGCGTAGGCCATTACCGATATGCACTGTGCACTGTCCGGTGATTCATTTTTCAGGCGAGTAAAGAGCCTCTCTATCAGGTACTCAAGGATCGCATTTTTATCGCTGATGTTATTATCCAAATAGTGCCTGGCGGCACATACCAGCATCCCCCACAGAGAGATCAACAATTCCGCTTTTGGAAACAGCAGGTATGTATCCAACTCACGAAGCACAGTCCTGGCAACAGTATCTCCCGCTGCTGTACTGATGAGATCTCCAAGACAACCGGTGGCCCACAACAGTTTGACAATCAGCCTGAGGTCAAATTGCTCGTTCAACTGGCTCATACCGGGCGACAGGTTGGTCAGGATCTCCTTCACCTGCGGGGTTATCTGAAGTCCGTGGCATACCAGTTTCGCCACGCCCCACAAGACATTGGTGATCTCCGGAAGCTTACACTGAGCCTTCAATGCATTCACCCGGGGCAGCAAGATAATCACCGTCTCTGCCAGTTTTGAACTCAGTTCCGGGCTATAGTCCACCAGTTTCGCAACGGCCCGGAACAGGCAGGTAATAGAAGGAACGCAGAACTGATCTTTCAGTAGCTTCACCTGGGGCAACAGGGCAACCAGAGCCTCCTGGAGCGCTGGGGTTGTCAGCTCCAGACCGCCCACCACCAACTTCACTATGGCCCACAGGACACTGCTGATATCCTGAACGTCGAAATGAACTTTCAACACCTTCACCTGCGGCAGCACGATGGCCACGACCGCTCTGGATTCTGGTGTTAACTCCTGACTGTGCTCGACAGATTTGCCCACAGCCCACAGCAGGTTGGCAATACTCTGGGCGCTAAACAGATCTTTGAGCGCCTTCATTCGAGGCAACAGGTCAACCAGGATCATCTTGAACTCTGAGATCAACTCTTGACCACTGTCTACCAGTCTCATTGCCGCCCAGAGGACGCTGGAAATGTCCTGAGGAGAGAATTGAGCTTGCAATATATGCACCCGGAGCAGCAAAGTAGCCGCAGTCTCTTTGAGTTCCGGGGTCAACTCCTGCCCATGGTCCACCGCTTTTACAATGGCACACATAATATTGCTGATAACCTGAGGGTCTAACTGATCTGGCAATGCCTGCACTCGGGGCAACAAAGCGGCTATGGCCTCTTTCAGCTCAGTTGTCATCTCCAGGCCATTGTCCACCAGTTTCACCATTGCCCAGAGCAAGTTGGCAACAGCCTGAGCATTAAACTGATCGCTCATCGCCCTTACCCGGGGCCACAAAGCGTCCATGACCTCTATGAACTCTGATGTCAGTTCAAGGCCGTTGAGCACCAGTTTCACCATGGCCCACACCAAGTTGCTGACACCCTGCATATTAAACCGGTCTTTGAAGGCATAGACACGGGATAACAGCGCTAACACGACCTCTTTGAGTTCTGATGTGAGCTCCAGACCTTTGTCCACCAGTTTCCCCATGGACCACATCAAAATGGCGATATCCAGACAGTTAAAGCGGTTTTGCAGTCTGATGACATGAGGCAACAGGGCGCCTACAGTTGCTATAAAATCTGGTGTCAGATTCTGGCCATTGTCCACCAGTTTCGCCATGGACCAGAGCAGATTGGCGATACCCATTGTGTCAATGCCCCTGACTTGCGGCCTTTTGTTGCAGATATATCGCACTGAATGAAGCAACTCACTTAACAGTTCTTGCTGGGCATGCCTGACGGCTTGATCGCTATGGGGCTGCAGTGTAAAGACGCCTGCTGATGTAAATGAGTGGGTTACAGTCGTCAAACTGAACCAACTCCAGTGCGTTTGTGGTTTAAATTCTTTCAGCCAGGGAATCAAACGGTTTTGTTCTCTGTGATTCAGTGGCTTGTTACGACTTGCCGTGTACCTTTTAATGTCAGTAGCGTATTTACTGTGCTCTTTGCCGTTATAGCGTTTGCCCCGGCGATCAGATATGTTTTTCAGCTCCCTGAAAAGGTTAGGCCTGATGAGATAGTCAATACTCTGCTCCCGGACAACCGAACGATGCTTTGCCCTCGCTGAATGATTTGCTCCATTATTTGTCAGATGCCGTTTACTATCTGAAGGAACGTGGCTGACACGATGTGACCATCGGCTGGAAGAAGTGGCCTGATTATCAAACTGACGATAACCCCGGGCCCCCTGTCGCAGATGTTCACAACCAGCAGCACCACGATTCATCAAATTTCCTCACTGGATACCCCGGGGGAATTAGCTGTGGGGGTGTCAAGAGCCTTTTTCCAGAATAAAAACGCAACAGTAGACTGGTGCACCGTCTGTAAGTTCCATGTGCATTAATGTAGATAAATGAGTTTTGTCGGGTATCTACCCAAGACTTGTTGACACTACGCCTGTGTGCGGCGGGAAACAGCAGAAAAAAAATCAGACAGCAAAAGCTCGACATTGGTAATTTCAGCAGTAGGACCGCCAATAATAGTACGACGGATTTATTACGACAGATATCAGGTAAATGCTCCTCAACATTTTGATGTTATCCTGCAAAAATTTGCCAGGCAGACAAGAAAAGATTGGTTCCTTTGATGCGATAAGGGAAGGCTTGCCTATTTATTCATTTTCTTCTTATAACGTTCAAAAGTTAACCACGGCCACAATCCTGAAAATCATCAACCAGAAAAATCATTACACCGACAAGCTTCCCCGACAAGCCTGCTCTTTTCCACTGCCGTCAATCAAAGCCAATATATCTATCAAGGAACTATAGCGGCATTAACTTGTCCAACTGGTCATATTCTACAAATTACTCAACAAGGAATAAAATCATGAAAGCTTCTATTGGCCAAGCTGTTCAGCTAAAAACTGGCGGCCCGGATATGATTATTCACAGCGCCACCCTTGGCTTGGCAAATTATTATAACTGTCAATGGTTTATAAACGGTGAATTGTATTCAGAATCATTCCCCATATTTGCCTTAATTCCGCTCGAAGGGGAGTTTGTTGAAGACAATTTTCTAGAAAGCAAGGAATTTGATAATCATCATTAATGACCGTCTCAACCTCGGCCAGGTCGGATCAACAATATATTCAACAAGAAAATTGAGACTTCCCCCCTTTTAATGTGCTTTAGGTGGACATTCTCAGGGTATAAATCAGGGGGGCAGAATGGGGTAAAATCCTAACCAGCCCTCATCCCCCAGAAGGAGGTTATCGCAAAAAGGTCAATCACTGCGCTGTCATTCCGTACAATCGGAATGACAGCGGTGAGAGAGGTCATCCCCCCTCTCCTCGTCATCCCGCACATGGACTGCGCAAGAAGGGATTTAAGACTTGTGACTAAGGGATAGATAAAAAAGGATAAAAAAAGGAAGAATTAAAAAATAAAAAAGGACACCCATTTTTTTCCAGTTGAGAAATTTATGGGTGTCCTATTCTTTCTCTATTCTTTCCTCCTATTCTTTCTCCTATTCTTTCTCCTATTCTTTCTTTCCACAAATTCTACCCGGTGAACTAGGCTGGAAAGCACTCTAGAATTGTCTGTCATGACTTATGAACGATTACATTTTCAATGCCCGCATCGCGCGTCCTGTGTTGGCGGTGGAGGTTAACCAAAGCAGTAAAGTCGAGACCCTGACAGCAAGCCAGCGCGCCATGCAAGATGAGATGCTCCGCGCCGCTGCGGCCGGGGATACGTCAATGGTGGCCCGCCTGATTGGTGAGTGCCCGGCGATTATGGCAGGCAGGGATGCCCGGGACCTCTCAGCACTGCATCTGGCCGCCGCGAACGGCCATCCAGACACCATCAGAAAACTGCTTGAGCTGGGTATGGACCTGCAAGAAAGTGATAATGCCGGCCCCGACAACCGTGAGCCCCTTCACTACGCTGCCGAGAATGGACAGACACAAACGGTGTCAGCATTGCTGGAGATGGGTGCTGAAACCGACGCTCGGGACAGCATGGGTATCAGTCCGTTGGACCTGGCGTGTGAAAATGGGCACCTGGCTATTGTCAAGCGGCTACTGCAGGAGCGAATTGATATAGTCGATTGTGATGTGTTTGGCGTGCATTCGATCAATTTTGCCGCCCGCAACCAGGCACCCGAGATGATCGAAGCCCTGCTGGCGGCCAATGCCAATCCCAATGTTGTCTCTGACAACGACTGGACCCCGATTCATCAGGCGGCACTACGCGGTCACGATCAAACCATCAGAGCCCTGGTGGCCGGGGGTGCTGACCCCAATGGTAAAAAGGTCAAGGCGGCCTGCGTTCTTGGCAAGAGTACGATCAGGCGCCTCTCACCGATCAGCCTGGCCATTACCGGCGATCACTTCAATGCAGTCTTCGCCCTGATTGAGAGCGGTGCTGACCTGACGACACCGACAAGATTCAAGAAAACCATCCGGGAAAGACTCAAGAAAACCATTCGTGGCATCATCAATAATGCACAGCGCGGCCAGAGCCTGGTAAGCAGGATCAAGAGCGATTCCCCGGCAGTAGCAGGCTTCAGTGGCATCCGTGCTGTCCTGCACAACGCCGGTACTGAGGACGTTCAAGCCATTGCTGATAAGACGGCCATCAGGGAAGTGAGGAGTCTTGACCTGATCGATGGACAGCAGTTCAGAAACTATTTTGGCAAATTCCATCATGAGCACCCGCTGTTTAAACGCGCCATGACCCCATTGTGCTACAGCGTGTTGACCGAACGGTGCGATATCATTGGCGCCCTGATGAAAAGTAAACAGTACCAGCATGCTGAGATTGACCACCTGCGAGAACTGGCAGAGTCGTACAGTTTATTTCAGAGCATGGCAGCCATTGATTATTACAGCTGCTTTTTGCCACCGGAAAAACTGCAGGTGCTCAGCGGTCGAACCATCAGAAGCACCATTGTTAAAAACCGGGGAAATACCGAGCTGAGCACCAGCATAAGCCAGCTGCCACTGCCACCTTTGTTGCTCGAATATATCAAGGTCCAGTGCCAAATTCCTATTATCAGGCAGATAGCCGCCCGACGTTGATTGTGCGCTCTTTTTACCCAGCTTTTCCAGATCACGGGCCTCTTTCAGCGACTGCTTCTATATCTTTCGGGTCAGTTTTTCTGTTCACTGAGCCTGCGTTTTTTTGTTGAGAAACAAGAACCATCGTTGTCGGACCTCGCCATAGCAGGAAGGCACTTCAGCTGAGTAATAATCTTCATAGCCCAGGCATAGCAGGCACTTTGCCGACCACTTCCTTTGCACCTTCAGCTCGCGGCATATGGCGGAAACCAGACCAAGGTCGTTCAAGTTCTTAAACTGGTATAGAGCGAGCAGCATATTGGTGTTCCTGAGTATCTGATTAGTCCTTTTACAACAGATTTCAGGAAATATCAGTAAAGGTGGTGAAAAGGCAGTGATATAGAAAGCAGATTAAAAATATTTTTACCAGGGTATGCTTTGAACCATTTTTTTGTCTTCAACAATCAAAGTTATGAAACATTATTGATTATGAAATTGGTGGATTAATGGTTATACGAAAAGAAAGACAGTTGGTCAGCTGCACATTTGACTATTGTTGCTGAGTTTGTGGTTATTATTTGAAGTTTTTAAAGCAGACAGATAAAAACAAGTCGTAACCTCTAATTTCATGTCAGTCAGTATCCCTGATCAGATTGTTATTGCAGATTTGTGCTAGATGGGCATAGAGTATATTTCTCAGAAAGCCGGCAGGAAATTATTTTTTCTGACCAATCAGATGAGCAATCCTATTGATAACCAAACAAAAAGAAGGTGGTAGCCTTTATTAAATGGAGTCTGACAATGAACGTAACACAGCAGCTGCAATCATCATTGTATAAGGAATTAATACAAAAAGATGCAGAGATAAAAGAGGCTCATAGCAAGTTAACCAGTCAGCAACAAGATCGTGCAATACCAAATAATGTATTTTTTGAGTGGGTCGGCAATAAAAATATTGTCGAAAGATGCTGTCACGTTGTTCACCATTTTAACAGCCTGACAAAGTTCAATGATTTTTCTGTTGCCGTTCTCGTTGATAATCCATATAAATTCATGAAAACTGAATCTCAGCTTGAGGGAGTAACGGGACAGGTAAATTTGATCACTGTTGATCAACTGAACAAAGATTTCTTGACAGCACTGAAGGAGTCGAAGGTTCCTGAGAGCGACAAGTTGTATCGTGACTTTATTCAGTCCACACAACAACATGGCGTTGGATTATCAAACCAGGCGTTACGAAGTGATTACTATCGTCTTGCTTTGTTGTTCACCTATGGTGGTATTCATAGTGATGTAGCGCCTCTTTTACATGAATTTGATCGTTCTCCCAGCTCTTTGGAATACCCATTGATTCCTCTTAAAGGTAAAAATGGCCTGCTCATCGCAGTTAATAAGATAAAGCTAAGTGTTGATTCCCCAGCTTCGGACGCCCCTAACAACACCATCATTGCTTCTGACAAGCATAACCCCATTATTCTCGCTATGCTGAAGCACATGCTTCAGATGGAGAGCTTCCTAAAAACCTGTAAATTGAACACGTCAGAAGCAAATTATGGGTTTGAGAAATCACTCTACGACGTGATGCGTCTACCTCAATGTGAAAGAGAGTATACTCAGAGACTGACTTTGGAATGGAAACTGAATAGTATGAAAGTAATCCTTGATGCAAATAATATTTTTAATGAAGCGTTACGTAAAACATTTCTAGATATGACAAAGACTGAACATGATAAAGTCAAAGGCCAGGAATATTCTTTGCTCAAAGAACTCGGTCAAGCCTCTGTCAGGTTCCTTGCTGTTGCAAAAGTGTTAGCTGGAGGAACGGATGCTTTACCTGTCTATTGTATGGCGGATAAACGGGACAATCTTAAAGACTTTATCGAAAATTCAACTTTTCCTTTGTCACAAGGTAAGCCTACGTTCGGCAATCTTAAAGATAGAGCGGATATTAATATAGGGGGGTTGGGGTCCTGGCATGGGTACCCGAATCCAAAGTCAGTTGATGATATTGGGATCAGAATGTAGCGAAAGAGTATACTGTTGCAATGAATTGCCATTCATTGGCAAGAATAGGACACCCATAAATTTCTCGACTGGGAAAAGTGGGTGTTCTCTTTTTGTCTCTCTTTTTGTCTGTAGCGGCATGCTGAAATTGACCACCTGCGGGAACTGGCAGAGTCGTACAGTTTATTTCAGAACGGGGTAGCCATTGATTATTACTACTTCTTTTTGCCACCGGAAACTGCAGGTGCTCAGCGGTCGAACCATCAGAAGCGTTATTGTTAAAAATCGGAAAAACACCGAACACTAGCATTAGCAAGCTGCCACCTTCGCGGCTCGAATATATCAAGGTCCAGTGCCATATTCCTACCATCAGGCAGGTAGCCGCCCGTAACAATAAAAGGACACCCATTTTTTCCAGTTGAGAAATTTTTAGCCAAAATCGTTGTAAACCCTCGCCTGTGCCGCCTCGGCGGCCCGGCCCGATAAGGCGGGGAGTGTCAAATGAGTGAAAGAAACTCATCTAACAGGAGCAGCAAATCATCCGTTTGAAGAACGACAGCACAAGGCCGGTTAAAATAGTCTTTTATCCGTTCCGGGGAGAATGTCAGGTGAGCTTTAGAACTAACATGAAAACAGGAATTCAAAAGATATAGATATCTGACCGGCTGCGCTGTCTCAGAATAGTATTGATACTGGGTTTCCAACCAAACGGGAGAAACAGTCTCATCCATGTGATGTGCTGCCAGCCAATAAAAAAACACTCTTTTAATTTGCCTATCTAACGTTTGGTATTTAAATATTGTCATAACTTTATCAAATACGGCTAAAGTTTCTGACTTTATACCGGATTCCAATTTCATAGAAATTCTGTCGTCTACCTCTTTTTCCTCCAGAGAACTACAATCGAAAATGATGGGTTTGTAGCTTGAAGTTTTTGATACATTCAGGAATGCAGCCTCTCCAGACATAAGTTTTTCAGGGATAATAGTGCTATTGCCTACAGGTTGGTGATGGAGTTGTTGATGGATACGATGCTGAGATAGTCGATTCAAAAGGGAGCGACTCATGCTCATCGTTTTGACAAAGTTCATGGAGCACTTTGATAATTCTGGCCAGTAAAGAGTTCCTTCTTTTTTGTCGATGTCACGTTTTTCGGGACTTAGAGGATAAGACATGAACATTAATTTTACCCGGTTTTTAAACTCACAAGCGGTACAGTGCTCTGAGATCATCTGCAAGATAGCCATTAATCCATATTTTAAAAATTGAGGAGCGCAATGATAAAGATCACACAGCCAGTTCAGATAGTGCACATCAATCTCTTTTTCTTGTATCGAGCTACCTAGCGGCTCCATGTAGTCCAAAATAAAAAGAGAACGTGAATGTCCTTTACCCTCTTGACATTCCAGATTCCAGGCACTTTTTTCTATGATACTCTCCCAATCTTTTATGTCTTCGCCGAACAGATGAAACATGTGTGGCGATAGAAGTACCCACCAATCATAAGACAAAGTGTAAATTTTGGCTGGGTCTACGGGAATTGTGTTAAATGCAGAATAATTATTTTTAAGTTGACGCATGACCTCTGGTGAAGGTGACTGATTTTTGCTGATCTGTTGCGCAAGCTCTTTAAGGTCAGCTGCAATTCTTCCCCATAAATCAGAACTGCCCGTCAATGGAGAGATGATCTGGCCGGAACATGGATACTCCCTGATAATGGGCGGTTTCAGCACAGAACTGCTCGTCAATGGGGAGATGATCTGGCCGGAACATGGATACTCCCTGGTAATGGGCGGTTTCAGCACAGACCAGTCCGGTTGACGATACCCCCCCCAATCGGGTTCTGTAATATCGGAACTGACTTGTCCGCCACCACCGAGCTGGTATTGGCGCCAGGTAAGGCCGCCATCAGGGCTGATCTCAACAAAACGGTGCGAAGCATTAGCCACCTGCCGGGCTGGAATACCCCAGTAGTGACACAACAGCTCGAAGATCATCGC
>JAQFVO010000324.1 GCA_027942505.1 Endozoicomonas sp.
CCCGGGATAAAATGGGCAGAACCGCGCTCGAGTCTTTTTTTTACTACAAAGGTGAATTCACACCAAGTGTTGACGGAAGTTTTTTACTGCGCCTTGTTGAAGCAACGACAGATGGTGCTATTGATCATTGTCATATTATTGCCCTGCTCAATCAGGTTGATTCAAGTCGGGGGTTTCATGCCTGGCTGGCGCTGCACATTCTGGATAAACCCAATTTGATTCGTGGTGGCCGGGGGGCTCTTGACACCGCCTTGCTGGCTAATGACTTTGCCCGGAGTTTTCTGCGTATTGTCTTGTCAGGGGAAGAGCTGCCTCGTCGGTTAAGATCCTTGCCCTTCAGCTCGACAGCACGAATCACCATTGCCGAACAATTTCCTGTTCATCTTCGGCCGCAGCTCTTGGCTGATCCGTTTTCACCTGACTATTGGCATGTCTGGACTAAAGTGGCTCTCCCTTTTGGGCGTATGCGCCTATCCTCCCCCGGCGTGGCGGGTCTGTCCTGGAGTGACTTTTTGCACGAAGCAAAGGTGTGCTTCACGGCGCCTTACAGGCCAGAACTCTTGCACCAATGGCAACAGTGGCAGAGTATTCCTGCTGTCGATCAATTGCTGCCGTTTGTTCAGGCTCTGCCCCCGGGCCCGAGTGGTGTTTATGGGCGCAGTTGTTTCTTCCACAACCCGGATAGCGCCACCACACTGCGGCTGAAATTGCGAAAAAAAATGGCTGATGGCGTGGCAGAATCGTGGGCTGAGATGGCTTCTGAACCAGGCAAATTATCCTGTCTCAGGGCGTGGCAGGCGTCCGGAGAGCTGGCTTTGCAAACCCGCTTTCCCAAACCACTTGGATTGTTCCGGATTGATAATTTCCAACAGTGGCTCGCAAAGAGCCCGCTCAGTCCCGGCGATCAACAGGCCCTGTGGGACTCTGTGGCCATTGAGGACGATGGCTCAGTGTTGACCTACGCCTATCAGACCGGAATACAGGAATACTATCACCGTTACCCTTATGAAGCCGAAGGTGAGGGGTTGTCGGTTGAACTGTCCCTGGAGTCCTTGCAGATTGCTGCCAATGATTTGGGGTTGCTGCTAGGTTGCGGGCTGGCAGCCACCGTGTTGCCGATGTATCACGCTGATGAGCGCCAATTTGTTTTGCTGGCCCAGTTGATTGGTAAATTCTTTCC
>JAQFVO010000332.1 GCA_027942505.1 Endozoicomonas sp.
TGTGTTTCTGAAGGGTTTGGTGCAGTCAGCTTCAGGATGAGACCGATGACTGATCAGGGGGTTTCCTGGTCGAAAGCACCGTTAGCTTACTATTGGGCGTTTTATTCGTTTTTCACCAATGCTGGTAATAATCCTTTTTATTTTGGACTCCAGCCCTTGGGGGAATATGGTAAAACAGCCCTGTTTAGCGTTTTCGGCAGTGGTACCTCGTCCACTTATGAGTACTGTAAGCCCGGTGCTGATACCGGGCCGGGAACCAGCTGCCACATACCCTATGATTGGACAGTGGGTAACGACTACGATTTTATGGTGACTATCGCGCAAACCGGAAATGGTGAGACTACCTGGCAAGCCCATGTTTATGATGTTCAGAACAAAGAAACAACATTTATTGGTAGCGTGACGGTACCAAAATCGACCGGGATAGAGCAGGGTCCGGTGGTGGCATTTGATGAATATTTTACCTGGATGTCGCATCCGTGCCCAACACAGCCGTTTTCAGAAATACTCTTCTTTACGCCTGTCTACTACTTCAAGGGAAAGCCTCACAATAGTAATATTTCGTCGCTTAATTTGAACAATAATTGCAATGCCAAGTTTTTCTCAGATCATAGCAGTTATGTCTATATCGACGCAGGACATAAAGAGCCGCCTGAAACGAACAGTAGTGATACTCAAAAATAAGAACCCTGGTAAGCTGACAGCTCGGAAGTTTTTGAACTGTATTCTGGTTTGTTGCACGAAGACTGGGCGCTGTTTTGCTGTATGGCGCCCTTGTCAAGTATCCGTTCAGGGGAGTACGTTAGGCTGTGTCTTGGTGAATGCTGCCTGAATGTGCCAGGCTTTGCGCGAAAAGTCGCTGAGCATGTTAACCTCCACCGGCTTGGCTTTTCTTGGCCAGTAGAATATCTTGGGCACTTGCTAAGGAGTGTTTCTTGAATAATTTCCCTGTTTCCGTTCACTCTGAGTTTGTCGAAGGCGGTTGACATCAGGCTTGGACAGGTTCGGCTGGTGTTTTGCATGGATGTGGATAGACCGGAAAAGCATGAGAATACGTCGTTTGATTTTCTGAGCTACACCTTTCGCCCAAGGATGACCAGAAGCAGGAATAGAAGGTTCTTTGTCAGTTTCCTGCCTGCAATAAGCAATGCTTCGGCTCAGCATATTCGGGACGCTATCAGGGATCTGGAGATACCTGCCAAGCGATTGCGTTACTCGCTGGACGAGTTGGCGAAGCTGATTAATCCCTGTGTACAGGGCTGGATCAATTACCTGTTTACTGCCGCCATCACCACTATCGTACTGGTCGCCATGATGCCGGAACTCAGAACCATTGCCGGCAAAGCCATCAAGATGGACGCCATTATCGAGATGATGATGCTGGCTTTTGGTGGTCTTATGCTGCTGTTGACCAATACCCCTGTGAAAAAGGTACCTGAGGGTGTGGTGTTCAAATCAGGTCTGGTGGCTGCCATTGCCATATTTGGTATTGCCTGGATGAGTGATACGTATTTCCAACAAGCGATGCCAGTATTTCAAAGCTCTATAAAAGACATGGTCAATCAGCATCCCTGGAGCATCGCTTTTGCCATGTTTACTGTCTCAGTAGTGATTAACAGTCAGGCCGCCACTGCCCGCATGATGCTGCCATTAGCGCTTGGGCTTGGCCTGTCTCCACAGCTCGCCATTATGCCTTCGGTGTATGGGTACTTCTTTATCCCCAACTATCCGTCAGACATTGCAACCGGCAATTTCGATAGCACCGGCACCACCAAAATTGGTAAGTACTACTTCAACCACAGCTTTATGATGCCCGGTCTGATTGGCGTTATCTCCGCGTGCTGTATTGGTTATTTGCTGGCCAGTATCATCATCCAATAAAAGAAAGGGTGGCCTTGATATTAAGAAGGCCACCATCTGTATTCATGTCACGTTGATTACTGAAATCAAGCACCATCTCTACTTCACATACCTCCGTCGCCAGTAGCGAGTACCAAAGACTATCCCGAAACCAATGGGCAAATAGATCGGAATCAACCAACGTTTCATCAACGTGGTGTCGATCACAAAGCAGAGGGTATCCGGGTTCCAGTAATCCTGATACCTTGCCACTGGTGCTACCACCCGTATGCAGCAGGTTGCCGGACCCGTCATCCTCAAAGGTGCGACCATCGAGAGACAAGGACAGGTTTTTCGGCAATACGTCACGTTGTACATACGTCCGGCTCCGTTTGCCGCTGATATGAACAAAACGACAACTGACTGAGCGATTGCGGTCGGCGATGGCGACCATCGTTTTACCCGAGTAACCGCCGGCCTGATCCAGCAATGGGCTTTCCACTTTGGCGCTGGGCACCA
>JAQFVO010000338.1 GCA_027942505.1 Endozoicomonas sp.
TGGTGCCCAGCGCCAAAGTGGAAAGCCCATTGCTGGATCAGGCCGGCGGTTACTCGGGTAAAACGATGGTCCCCACCGCCGAGCGCAATCGCTCAGTCAGTTGCCGTTTTGTTCATATCAGCGGCAACCAGAGCCGTACGTATGTACAACGTGGCGTGTTGCGGAAACCCTGTCCTTATCGCTCGATGGCGGCACCTTTGAAGATGACGGGTCTGGCAACCTGCTGCATACCGGCGGGAGCAACAATTACAGCAGACTGACCATTGATTATGCCCTGGGCGAAATCAACGTCTGGCGCTCTAGCAGCTATACGACAGCGAGCGCCAGTGTCAGCTACCGACCTGCGGTGGCTATGAGCGGCTCGTCGATCTCCGGAGTCATCGAGATCACCAACCAGAACCGGGGCTTTAATTACACGCTCAATATGGCCAAACCCAGACCAGGAACGTTGGTGATCAGTTATATCACCTGGGCAAGTGGCAGAAAATCCCCGACACCGGGGCAGGCGAGATGGATGGGGCAGGATCCGGTTCGATTCTCTTTGCTACCGGCTCGGTAGCGATTACCCAGGATGCCATTTTCTCTCTCCTCTTAGAAAAAGTGGAGGAATTGGCCCTTCGAGTCCTTCATTTTTTTTGTATTTCAATATCAGCACGTTAGTTTACAATTTGCCAGAGGTCGCGCTGGAGGTTTCAGGTCTTTGATCTGGTAGGCTTTCGGGACTGCGAGCGAACTTTTATACGTTTTTTTGCGGGTTTGTGCAGAATCTCTCTGGTTATATCGGTAAATATTAATAATGAAAACGATTGGATTGATTGGTGGGATGAGTTGGGAGTCAACTCTAAGCTACTACAAGGGGATTAATGAAGGCGTTAGGAAATCTCTTGGGGGGTTACATTCAGCCAAGGTGGCCCTCTACAGTGTCGATTTCGCTGAAATTGAGAAGCTTCAGCATCAAGGAGAGTGGGATAAAACAGCAGAGATCCTGTCCGCTGCGGCTCGTTCGGTTGAAGCAGGTGGGGCTGATTTCTTTTTAATTTGCACTAACACCATGCATAAGGTGGCAGAGGCCGTTGAAAAATCCGTTGCCATTCCTCTGGTGCATATTGCTGATGCAACAGGCGAGCTTCTTGTTAAAGATGGTATAAAGCGGGTTGGCTTATTGGGCACTCGCTTCACCATGGAGCAAGCGTTTTATAAAAATCGCTTGTCGGACAAGTTTGGTATAGACGTTATTATTCCCGATGAAGCTGAACGGGAGATAGTCCATCAGGTCATTTACACGGAACTCTGTCTTGGCCAGATCAACAATGCTTCGTGCAACCAATATTTGAAGATCATTAGCAGCCTTCATAACCAGGGTGCTGAGGCAGTAATTCTTGGTTGTACTGAAATTGCCTTGTTGGTTCAACAGACCCAGATGGCTATACCACTGTACGACACAACAGAAATACATGCCCGGAAGGCAGTGCAGTTAGCGATTGGGGAATAAAATAAACGGGTAGTAAACCGTAGCCAGTTTCGGAAGAACAATCGTAACCGCTCATTTTGCGACGTCTTCAAAAACCCCAACCTGACTGCCAACATTTCTCCTGCACCCAGCGCAGGAAGTACCACCCGTGGAACCAACTACAAAACCATATGCCCGGCTCAGTGTGCAGCAATAGTGGCAAATCATCAAGCAGCAACATGAAAGTGGCCTGAGCCAGAAGGCGTTTTGTCAATCCTGCAACATTGGCCTTTCAACACCTGGAAACACAAACAGGAGAAAAAGCCGACAGCCTCATTGATCAGTTGCAACCAGAGGCGAGCTTTGACTGGATTGAATTGCCCCCTGACTCTCAGGAAACCACAGCCAGTGCCAGCTCGCATATTGAACTGGAACTGCCGGGAGGGGTGGTGCTGCGTATACGCCTTAATTATGTTTTTTTCCCGAATCACAAGTGCGGGTCTGGCAGGCCCACAGACTATGTTGGCTATCATCCTGCGGAGTAACGGCATGGATAAAATGGATTTTGATTCATTGGGACGATGGTTGAGGGAGATGGGCTTCATGGCCGTTAATGTAAATGAAATGGAAACACCTAGAGGGATCCTGCCAGTTGGGATGTGTTCTTTGGTCCGCACCTTGTTGCCCGTTGCCATGATTCAAGGATGGTGCCTGTGTGTCTGTTTACTGGGAAGATCCATCCCATAAAGAATCGTTGGCAGAGGCTGGCAGGGGGGGGCAATCAATATGAACCGGTTGAGACTGCGTTGGTGTACTTAAGTCTGATTACAGACTGATCACGTGGCATGGCAGCGTGACTGTACTAAGTTTTAACCATCGACCACTGCCAGACAGGTTACTGCCCTTGTTAGTTACACGCTTGTGCAATACATTCTATTTTTTCGGGATATTACTTTTGTGTGTCCTGCCGTCTATGAGCAACCTTCATGCGCGGGAATTACCGCTTGAGTCTCTGGGTCATTTATGTGACTCTAAACCGCACAAAATACCCAGCGAGATAGCCAGTTACATGACTTTAAGCAACAAACAATTGTTGGACAAGACCGTAGAAATTTGGGGTAAAAAACACGTAGCAGAAGCGTTGGGTAAACATCATTCTGAAATCACGAAGTGGCTGGCATTGCCAAATGGCCCGAGATTGGATGATGTCCAGACGCATACACTTGCTGGCCTGTTACCACCCAAGCCGGAAGGAGCTGAGAAACCAGCATTTCAGTTTATTGATCTGTTCGCGGGCATTGGTGGTATTCGCAAGGGCTTTGAGGCCATTGGGGGGGAATGTGTATTTACCAGCGAGTGGAACAAGTATTCCGTCCAAACCTATAAGGCCAATCACTACAGTGATCCGGAACGGCATATTTTCAATGAAGATATCCGTGAGGTCACACTGAGTGAGACCTATCCGGAAATTAATGAGTCAGTCGCCGCTTATGTTGATCAGCACGTACCGGATCATGATGTACTGTTAGCCGGTTTCCCCTGTCAGCCGTTCTCTCTGGCCGGTGTTTCCAAAAAGAATGCGCTGGGCCGTGCACATGGCTTTGAATGTAAAACCCAGGGGACCCTGTTTTTTGATGTGGCTCGCATTCTGGAAGTGAAGAGACCTGCTGCATTTGTGCTTGAGAATGTGAAAAACCTGAAAAGCCACGACAAGGGCAAAACCTTTCAGGTGATCGCTGAGACCCTGGATGAGCTGGGCTACTGGGTTGCGGATATTGAGGATATGTCCTCTCGTGATCCAAAGATTATTGATGGCAAGCACTTTATCCCCCAACATCGGGAGCGGATTGTTCTGGTTGGGTTCCGCAAGGATCTCAATGTGCATGAAGGCTTTACGCTAAAGGAGATCAATAAGCTGTTTCCGGATCAGCGTATATCCTTTGCCGACCTGTTGGATAAGGAGGTGGATGACAAATACATCCTGACCCCCAGACTTTGGGAATATCTCTATGAGTATGCCAAAAAACACCAGGCCAAGGGGAATGGTTTTGGTTTCGGCTTGGTTGACCCAGAGAACCCATCTGCAGTAGCGAGAACCTTGTCAGCGCGGTATCACAAGGATGGTTCAGAAATCCTGATCGACCGTGGATGGGATAAGGCCCTTGGTGAAAAAGATTTTTGGGATAGGAAAAACCAGGAACAACGGCCTCGTCGTTTGACTCCCCGGGAGTGTGCTCGCCTGATGGG
>JAQFVO010000346.1 GCA_027942505.1 Endozoicomonas sp.
ATTGTTAAGGATCGTCTCTAAAATAGCCGATATTCGAGCGCACATCTGTTTCAATTATTCGGAGAGAGCACCCAGTTCAGAACCGACGTTCGCTCATGGGGCGAGCACTCTGTAACCAACAACATCGAGTTGAGTGATTGTTTTTATACCCAGGACGAAGGGGGTGACGAGGAGCACCTCCTTCACTCCGTGTACCGCCACAACCCAAAGCTGGCAAAACGTACTGGTGCTTACCTGAATGAGTGTACTGCGGTAGGAAAATACACTTACGACGTTGAGTTTGACGCCAAAATCACCAGGTCAGGGGATGTCAGTGCCACAATCTTCCGACTGATTCCACACTTTGAAGGACTGTATTTTATCGGTGGAAAAAATCACGTCCGCACACTGAGTGTCGAAAGAAACACTGTCAAGGATTATAACCAACTGGTGGACAGAGGAAGGCCCTTCGCACAAAGCGGGGAATCGCCATTTACCATCAATGTTGAAAACTATAACCACGACCATTTCCTGACCATCAAGGCTCGTTGCGATTATGCCCAGTTTAAATATGCTGATAATCGTTGTGACATCCCCTTTGAAGGTATGCAAACACCTCTGCTCGAGGCAACCTGCTGCAAAGAGGGTGACAGGCAGTTGCAAGATACCAAGTATCTGTACATAGCACCGCTTAAGCATGGAGGCTGGTTCAACGTGAAGTTCCACATAACCATGCCTGGTTTCGAGTGGAAAACAGACAAAGCCAACGGAGATCCCAACGTAAATCTCTTCATTGATGGTAAGGAAGTCCTTAATACCAATGCCCGTGTCGGAAATAACAACTGGAAAGCTGGTGATGATTACAGGCCCGGCCGCGGTCGTAACATCGAGCCCTCTGGCTACCATGTGCAGTTTGGCATTGCCGACGCATCAGGTGAGATGATTGTCAAAATAAAGAATCCCAAGGTGAAATCTTATGCATCGATGAGAGGACAAAATGACATCTCGTTTCCAGATGAGAGTGCTATTGGTTACAAATTTATCTCCGGAGAGTGTCAAGGCAGAAATCGGTACCCTGACAAGCTTGATGACGTAATGAAGCAGCTCGCTGCTGAAGGAAAAATCGACTGACCATAACGGCACTGGAAAACAGCAAGCTACCAGCTCGTTCTGTGCCAGGGAAAAGAAAATACAGGGCACCCATCAATATTCAGACTGAGATAATGGGTGTCTTTTTCATTTTATTCCTCACGGGTTTCGTTAACCCATGACCGGTATCAGATTAAAAATATGGACCGACTCATCCCTGAATCCATATCCGGAAGAAAAATCACGTGCATGCTTGATCACGATAGCGACATTATTCGGGCAGAATGTTATCGAATTTTCTCCTTGGGGGCAGGCCAAAAACCAGTCAGTTCGAAAAACCCAGCGCCTGTTTTGCCATGTCAGGATACGGCCATAGCCTGCACCAGTGACTATGGCCATCCATTGATTGTCAGGGCTAAAACAACAATTCACATTTCTGGCCTCGACACTTAAATGCTCTTCCCAAAACCGACCGTTGTTAAACATGACAGAAAAAATTCCAGACTTACCGTCAATGGCCAGCGTTCTGCTATCGCTGCTTTTTTTAAGGTGTTTACGTGTCGGCAGATTCTCAACCCGGTGAACCACCTGCCACTCCCCTTCAATTTTCTGGCGAATGTCAAGAATCCCGGGGTTGTGGTAGATCCACAGGCTTTCACTGTCCTCGGTGAACTCTAATGACAGGATACTTATGTTAGCCTCGGCTTCAGGCAAATCGTATAAATAACGGTGAGACTTGACCCAGTCACCCGCTGAATTACGGACAAATATACACAAAGCATCATACCTGTTTTTAATCCGCAAAATGGCTGCCATAGTCTTACCATCAGGACTATACGAGTAGGACTCGAGCCTCTTATCAAAATCCTGCTGTCTGACCCAACACCCTTGCACCTGTTTTGCTATGAAGCGCTTGTTCCAGGTGGCCGCTAAAAATTCCACATTAATGCCATCAGGGCTAAAACGTGGAAACATACCCCGAAGACTGGGGTCACTAAGCTGCTGCTCCCAACGGCAACGGGGAGAGAAAAAAGCATTATACAGATAATCCAATGCACCCCGGTAGCTCCACAGTGGTGCAACCTGACGATGCGCAGAGTTGGTAAAGAATTTAATGGCACCATCATTGGCAACAATGACGAAGCAGCTACCATCCGGGCTGAATTCAGGCGAGTGAATAGTCGTAACAGGAAACTTTAATTCTTTCGTCACCAGCCATTGCCCCTGAGAGTTGAGGGACAAAATCATAAAGCGTGTGCTAT
>JAQFVO010000356.1 GCA_027942505.1 Endozoicomonas sp.
CCTCATCAAGGGTGTTGCCACTTACGTTGATCAGCTTCACTCTCAATTTCTGGCACTCTTGCGGAACCATAAACAGATCCGTGAGTGCAACGTCGCTCAGTCGGTTGAGCCAGAAAGACTTTGCGACGAAAGACATCAGCTACCTGATTTGTCTCTGTTTTAGGACAAGACACACAGCAGGACGTGAGAACTAACGATTTGTCTGTTAATTGCTCCCTTATTTTTGTAACAGGTCTCTGCCAGAAATAGCACAAAGGGTTCAGGTTTATCGGGCAACGCGTTTAGATGAGGAGTTAATTAAAGACGACTGTTAAAAACATCTTGTTGCCGTGAAAAAATTGCCACGGAGAAGAGAAAAAGCTTTTCCTCTGCGTCTCCGTTACTAAAGCTTTCATGACAGAGGGTGACAAACCACTGTCATGAACATTTGTGTGGCGAGTAACTCATTTTGCCCAGTCGGAAATCAAGGGGTTTCCTGTGCACTGCCTTGTTCGCTGGACTATTTTGCACTGGCCAGCAACGCCAATATACTCTTTTCTTGTCGTTCAATATCAGACATTAACCGGGAGGGCTGACGATAAACATCTCCAATTCTGTGTGTCAATATTAGATTGGCAATCCACTGCCGAATTTTTGTCCAGATCGACTACCGAGCCACGATGAAGAATAAAAGATCTCCAAGATGCCCTGGACCTGAACTGTACAACCCTCTTGGGAGAAGGATCAGGAAGCACAAACTCAGGTAACCACGCGTCATCATCGGTCTTGATGGTTATGTTAAGATCCCTCATCAACAAATCGTTCAGCACATTCGGATTCTCGAGACGGGAAACGGCCTCTTTACCTTCAACCACAGAAGTAAACTCCGACAAGGTTACGGAAGCCATCTGGTTCGACTCCCTGGAGTAGAAGGAAACGTGAACATCATCCTCAGGAATCTCATCAAATGTCAGAAAGACGATATCTTTTCTGTCTGACAGTACGACTTTGGCTGACACCACTTGATAAGACAGCAGACGCATCCTCAGGTCACTGACTGCCTCAGCTGAGTGCAGATCAAAACGATAGACAGTGCCGCCGAGCCTGTCGGTAGTGATGACAAGATTGGCCGGCGTATAACATTCACCGGGATGCTCAGGAAATAAACTGGAGATTGGGTATGCAAACAAATCATCCAACCACATGCTGTATGAGAACTGGAAACCATTATTGAGCATATGCTGACTGTTGTGACTGGGGACCAGTAGCTTTGCAACCCGGCGCAACTGCTCAGCCTTTAAGCAGGAGTGCTCGAGCAGTTCTGGATTTATGCGAAGGATAAACGAAGAATCTTTGGCACTTTTCGTCATTCTCAAGGAGGGATGTTCGGAAAATGTCCCTGTGGTAAGGGTCGGATCAATCAACAACTTGGTAGTAACACCTGAAACCGGGTGATTATTAAGGACCGAATAATGATCCGGACCTACCTGAGAACGTTCCGGATACTCTCTGCTCCATCCGATCTCAGCGGCTTCCATATCGATTTCACAAAGTGTTTCCGGAGAGTTGGCCCAGTAGTGCTGGTAAATCTGCATGCTCTCAAACCAGCCACGTTCATTTGCTCTGACTGCTCTTGCCTCGGGGTGCTCACAGGGCAAATCAGGAGCCATATCGTACGGGTTGTTACCCAGAATAGTCATGTCGACCAGTCTGTGGTGTTGAAACTCGCACCCCAAGTGAACCGCAGTGTATGCATCTACCGGTTTTGCGAAGTCCATGTACTGTATAGATTGATCTTCTACGTACAGGCCATGAATGGTATAGGGTGTGTTATTGTAGAGGACGCCCTCTACGAGAGTGATATCTTTCAGATTAACCTGCTGAGGCTTTTCAAGAGTCATGCTGAACTGTGGCGTAATGCGCAGGATGTTCACCCCTGCAGGAGTGACATCGTCGAGAACGGCCTCGTGTACTCTGGCGGATTCAAGAAACAATATTCTTGAGCCTTCATGATGCTTGTAGAGCCTCTGCCAACTATTTTCCAGCCTTGATGAATCCTGTTGTGCATTGTACCTCACAGGATTCACGCAGCGCGACTGGTGGTTAAACTGGGCAGAGCAGCCCCGGGCCAGGAGTAGCAGACCAGTACCAACCGCAACGGG
>JAQFVO010000375.1 GCA_027942505.1 Endozoicomonas sp.
AATACCGAAGAGTGGATACCAACAAAGCTTATCGCGGAAATTATGGGGTTATCCGTAAGAGGGCTGATAAATATCGCATCACGAAATAATTGGAAATGTCAGCAAAGAAAAGCCAAAGGCGGCAGCAAAGAATACCACATCTCGAGCCTCCCCAAAGAAACCCAGCGTGCCCTCAACATCCGGGCAGCCAAGGCCAAGGTAAAAGAGGAACTGGACCAGGGCATTATCGCCCAGACCAAGCCCGAAGCCGACAGCGCAGCGCTTTGGAAACGACTGGAACAAGTGCCCCAGACTATGCAAGACAGGGCTAAATTCAAACTGAAAATACTGGTGGAGTTCTTTGAACTACGCAACAGCGGCCTCACCAGCAAAGAGGCAGAAGTCCAGATACGGGCGGACCACGGTATCACTCGAGCCACCTTGCATCGCTGGAAACAGTGCGTCAAAGAAGCGCCTAAAAGCGACTGGCTGCCCCTGCTGATCGAGGGCTACCAGGGCAATAAAACGCTGAGCGAAATAACCCCGGAAGCCTGGGAGTTTTTCAAAGCCGACTACCTGCGCCTGGAAAAGCCCACCGCCGCCGACTGCTACCGTCGCCTGGCCACTGCCGCCAGTGCCCACGGCTGGACCATCCCCAGCCAGCGCACCATGGTGACATGGACAAAAAAGCGCATACCAGCCACCACCCGAGTTGCCTTGCGTGCCGGTGAGTTGGAACTGATAAAACGCTACCCGGCGCTGGATCGTACCGTCAAAGACCTGCACGCCCTGGCGTGGATCAACGGTGACGGCTATCAGCATAACGTCTTTGTCCTGTGGCCCGATGGCGACATCGAACGCCCCAAGACCTGGTTCTGGCAAGACATCTACAGCCGCAAGATTCTCGGCTACCGGGTAGACGTCACCGAGCACACCGACCAGATCCGCCTCAGCTTTGGCGATGTGGTGGAGCAGTATGGCATTCCCAACGATGTCACCATCGACAATACCCGCGCAGCGGCCAACAAATGGATGACCGGCGGCGTCAAAACCCGCTACCGCTTCAAGGTAAAAGAAGACGACCCGATTGGCCTGTTCCCGCAACTGGGCGTCAAGGTGCACTGGACCAGCGTCAACCTGGGTAAGGGCCACGGTCAGGCCAAGCCGGTGGAACGGGCCTTTGGTGTGGGTGGACGGGTGCTCAGCCTGATTAATGTCAGCCTTAGAGATTATGAGCAATAGGAAAGCCGTATTGATTCATTTTCTTCCA